>NZ_JBIMJO010000027.1:0-27854 GCF_043674095.1 Streptococcus sp. A25 | reverse complement strand
TTCTATACTGAGTTGGGGAATTCTAGTATATCAGACGAACATGTCTTTTTTGTTGCACTTCATTTTACAACGCGGGGTTTCTTTTTTTTAGACGAAAAAGCCTATCTTTCGATAGACTTTGTCATATCATTATGCCTCAAATCCAGTTGCTACTGCTTCAGCAAAGTTTTCTTCTACAACACTTGCACAGTGGTCGCAGATGGTTGCGCCATAACTCCGTTCCACAACACTAGTATCAATGCGTCGGCAACGGTCACACACTTCACCTGCTGCACGTTCTACTGCAAAGGCAACATCATCCACCACAAGTGCATTTTCAGGAGCTGCTTCCGTGGTTACTGTCAAGTTTGAAACGATGAGTAACTGAGCAAGGTCTGCATTCAAGCTCTCCAAGAAGGACTTGGTTTCAGCTGAGACATAGGCAGTCAAATGAGCTTCAAGTGACTTACCAATCACTTTAGCATTACGTGCTTCTTCCAAGGCTTTTTGTGCCTGAGTACGGAAGACCATAAAGTTTTCCCACTCAGCCAAAAGCTGCGCTTCATTGGCAAAGGTTTCCACCTCTGGCATTTCTGCCAATTGTACAAATTCTTCTACTTCGTGTTCCAAGTATGACCAGATCTCTTCTGCCGTGTGTGGCAAAATCGGAGTCAGGAGCTTGGTAATTTTCACCAAGATGTCATAGAAGACTGTCTGCATCTGGCGACGAGAAAGTGATTTAGCACCATCAATGTAGACGACATCTTTGGCAAAATCGAGGTAAAAGGCTGACAAATCAAGTGTTACAAAGTTTACTACAGATTTGTAAATAGCCATGAAATCATAGTTGTCGTAGGCTTCACGGATTTGAGCTACCAACTTGTTAAATTTCACCAAAAGATACTGGTCAACAGAACGAAGTTCTTCGTAGGCTACCGCATCACTTGCAGGATTGAAATCAGAAGTATTGGCAATCAAGAAACGAAGGGTATTCCGGATTTTACGGTAGGTTTCAGAAACCTGTCCAAGGATATCCATAGACACACGGACATCGTTTGAAGTATCAACGGATGTCACCCACAGACGCAAGATTTCTGCACCAAACTGTTTCTCAACATCGCTTGGAAGGATGGTATTTCCTAGGGATTTAGACATCTTCATGCCTTTACCGTCCAATACAAAGCCCTGTGACAAGATAGCTTTATATGGCGCATGACCATTTACAGCAACAGAGGTAATCAAAGACGAGTTAAACCAACCACGGTATTGGTCTGAACCTTCTAGGTAGAGGTCTGCTGGGTAGGCAAGGTTTTCACGGGCGTTCATGACACCATTCCAAGATGAACCAGAGTCAAACCATACGTCCATGATGTCTGTTTCTTTTGTAAATTCGCCATTTGGTGAACCTGGATGGGTGAAATCAGCAGGCAAGAGGTCTTTTGCTTCAGATTTCCACCAGATGATAGACCCATGCTCTTCAAAAAGGGCAGCAACGTGGTCTGTTACTTCCTTGGTCATAATGGCTGTACCATCTTCTGCATAGAAGATTGGAAGCGGCACACCCCAAGCACGTTGACGAGAGATAACCCAGTCACCACGGTCACGGATCATGTTGTAAAGACGCGTTTTACCCCAAGATGGATTGAAAGTTGTTGCTTCGATTTGGTCCAAGATTTCCTGACGGAATTTAGAAACAGAGGCAAACCATTGCGGTACTGCACGCCAGATGATTGGCTTCTTGGTTCTCCAGTCAAATGGGTAGGAGTGATTGATGACTTCACTAGCAAGGAGCAAGTCGCCTAATTTTTCCTTAACCGTTGGTACAACCTTATCATAGAATTGTCCTTCAAAATCAGGACCCGCAGCTTCATTCATCAAGCCACGTTCGTTGACAGTTACAGCAACTTCCAAGCCATATTTGACACCGACATTGTAGTCGTCTTCACCAAATCCTGGAGCCGTATGGACGATTCCAGTACCTGAGTCTGTGGTAACATGGTCACCCAAGATGACCAATTCATCCACTTCTCTATCCCATGGGTGTTCGGTCACGATATATTCAAATTCAGCACCCTTGTGTTTTGAAATCACTTCGAAGGATTCCCAACCAAATTTAACTGCCAAGCTATCAACCAAGGCTTCTGCCAAGACATACTTACGCTCAGAACCAGCTGGTTGAACCAAGACATAGTCAATGTCTGCTCCCATTGTCAAACCGCGAGATGCCGTTACTGTAAATGGAGTCGTTGTCCAGACAACGATGTAGCTATCTGTATCCAAGAGTCCCTTGCCATCTTTGACCTTGTTAGCATAGTAAAGAGATGTTGAGTCAATGTCATGGTATTCGATTTCAGCTTCTGCAAGGGCAGATTCAGATGACCATGACCAGTAAACTGGCTTAGCCCCTCGGTAAATATAACCCTTGTCTGCCATAGCACCGAAAACACGGATTTGAGCTGCTTCATAGTCTTTAGTCAAGGTGATGTATGGATTTTCCCAGTCTGCAGAAACACCCAAGCGTTTAAAGTCATCCCGTTGTTTGTCAACCTGGCTAAGAGCGTAGTCACGGCACATTTCAAGATATTCAACCAGGTCCATTTCCTTGCGTTTGACCCCTTGTTTCGCCAAGACTTGCTCAATCGGAAGACCATGTGTATCCCAACCTGGTACATAAGGTGCTCGGAAGCCTGACATTGACTTAGAGCGAACGATAATATCTTTAGAAATCTTGTTCAAGGCATGCCCAACGTGGATATTTCCGTTAGCGTATGGAGGTCCATCATGAAGATGAAAGGCTGGCTTGCCTGCGTTGAGTTCTTGACGACGGGCATACAAGTTTGCCTCGTCCCAAGCTTTTTGCCATTCAGGTTCACGTGTTGGTAAGCCTGCACGCATTGGAAAGGCTGTTTGACCTAGATTAAGTGTTTCTTTTAATTTCATCATTTCTCCTTTTTTATAGGGTAATTACCATTTTTATTTCATGTCCAGTCATTCCAGCTGACTGGAAACCGAGTTTTTCTAAGATGTACCGCATCTTATGATTGCCGATGACGTAGCTAGTGACTAGCTGGTGGCAAGAAAACGTTTGCCTAGCTAGGACCATTACCTGTCGAATAACCTCCTGGCCGTAGCCCTTGTTTTGATAGGAATTATCAATCAGCAAGCGCCAGAGCAAGACCGTTTGCCTGTCCTTATCTACCGAAAGGAGGACAAAACCGACAATCCTTTTGCCAAGACGAACAGCCAGGGGATAGAGCCTCTCTTCCTCTCGATAAAGCCAAGCTTGAGCAAGCGAATACTCCACCGGAGCCACTTTACGCTTGTCTTCCTCTGCCAGACTTAAATCTAGCACGGCATCAAAATTTTCTTTCGTTACTTCTTCTAATCGTATCATAAGCATCAAAAAAACTCCCGCCAATAAGGACGAAAGTTCGTGGTACCACCTTAGTTTAGACAGAGTTTCCCCTGTCCCTCTACGTTCGTAACGTGAACAGACGTTTTCCCCTACTTGAGTTCAAGGAAAAATACGCAAAATGATAACTCATATTGAGTGAGTACAGGTCTTCCACCGTCACCTGCTCGCTAAACCTATCAATATTCGTTGTGTTTTTGCTTCATCAGTATGTAATTAGTCTGCTGATTGTTCCAATTCTGCTTCAATAGCAGCTGCCTGGCGATTGAGTTCAGCAATTTCTTCAGCTGTAAGCTGGCGAGTATAATCAAGGTTTAACTCTTCCAACTCCACATCTTCATCAATCGCTTTAACCAGGACCTCTCGGAAAGCTTCGTCACTTGTCTGCAAATAAGAAGCCGTTGGTTGGAGAATTTCTTCCCACTCAGCGTTATTTACAAGGGCAAGCTGGCTTTCCAAAGTAGAGCGAAGACGTTGATGGAAAACACGTGTCTTGTTCTTCAACTCCTCAGTCTCTACTGCAACCTTCTTAGCATTGTCTGTCGCCAAACGAAGGATTTCATTTGCCTTCTCTTTGGCTTCGTTGAGAAGATTGTGCGCATCATATTCAGCCTGTTGCTTAATATTAAAGGCGCGCTCTTCCGCTGCTGCTTTTACACGATCAGCTGTATCCTGGGCAATCAAGACAGATTGGCTCAACGATTCCTTCATCTGATCGAAGTAAGTGAGGCGTTCGCGCAAGGCTTTCAATTCTGCTTCGTGCTCTTGCTTCAGACGAACCAATTCCTCATAATCTCTGGTGACAATGTCCAAAAACTCATCAACTTCATCAGCATTATAGCCTCTGAATTTTGTCCCAAAGGTCTTATCTTTTAATTCAAGTGTTGTTAAGGCCATATTTCCCCCTATACTTTTGTCACTTCTATTTCTATTTTAAATTTCCCCTGCTTGGATGTTCCGAGCAGGTCTACCAATCGGAATCTTCCGAAGCCACGCACACTAACCAATTGACCTATTTCAAGAGTTTTTGAGACCTGACTAATTTCAGCATAGTCAACCTTGACCTTGTTTGACTCAATTAGCTTCACAACTGCTGAACGAGATAGTTGAAAAGCAGCAGCTACTAATTTATCCAATCGCAAACTGGAGGCCAGAATGACCCTCTTGTCAACCTGGATATGGTGCTCCAAGCACACTGATTCAGCTGTCCGCATCTTCCATTTTACAGGAACCTTGGCAATCCTTTCAACATCCATTAAGAGAATGGTGCTAAATTTTTCATCAATAAACAGGAGAATTTCCTGATCATTGATAAAAATATCTCCCAGAAATTTCCGCTGAATACCCAAACGATTTAAGAGTGTTCCTAAAATCTGCGAATGACTAAGCTGATGAAACTTTCTGTTAAAATCAACTTCTAAAATCGAAATTTCATAGTCAGCAAACTCTGGCAATTGATCGCTTGTTGAAATAATGAGCCTGCTATATTCCGTCGGAAGATGATGCCCACTCGAATGAGCAAAGAGATTAAACTTCCCGGCAATTGCTTCAGTAATCATGACCTGTCTTGGATTAAGAAAATCTGTCAACCTGTCGATGGAAGTCCTATCTACAAATTGACACATTTCATAAATCCGCTCAACAAAATCTTGCTCCGACTTTTGATAGTGTTGCAGGATGACTTGCCTATCCTTCATAAAATTACCAATCCTATTAGAATTCTCGATAAGATTTGAAGAGACAGATAGGCCACCAAGATAGTGAAATCGAATCCACCAAATTGTAGGTTCAATCTTCTGAACGGTATCAAAATGGGCTCAACAAGCCATCTGATTAGTTGACCAATCCTAGATTGGACAAGAGCTGGAAACCAAGTCATGAGAGCATAAATCAATAAAATGCTTGCATAGACATCAATAGCCTTTAGCAGGATTTGTACTAGTAACCACATGATGTCTTACCGCTTCATATCGAAATCGAACTGCCCGTCCAAATGTTGGCCAGAGTTTACATTTCTCAACTCATCAATATTTACCCGAACATTAACCGGGGTCAATAGCCACATAGAATTGGAAACCTTTTTAAGATTTCCGGCCAAGACTGACCGAGCCCCATCCAGATAATCCAAACATCTCCTAGCTTGCTGCTCTGTCATAAATTGGAAATCAATTAAAATACTTGCATTTTCTAACAATAGATTCACAATCTCAGGTGCATCTTCGTATCGCTTAGGAAACTTAATGTCGATGGTTGTCTTCTTCTCTCTCTCAGGACCATTGATCGCGAGCAATTCTTGCTGCCGTTCATTCAACCGTTGAATATTGGCAACGGATTCCGAAGAATGACTCCCAGTTCCTCTTCTTTTTTCCAATGGTAAAGCCTGCTCTCTTGTAACTTCTTTCTTAGCAACTTGCAATTTGGGCTGTTCATTGGGCATTTGATGGCCGGTTGAATCTTCTAATTCAGCACTATCATCCACTTCAAAGTAGGTGAAAAAATTTTTAAATGTATCTCTGAATGCCACTTTTACTCTCCCTTACTAAAAAATGCTGTCCCAATGCGAACAAAAGTCGAGCCCGCCTCAATTGCTTCCTTGAAATCTCCACTCATTCCCATACTTAATTCCGTAAAAGGCATATTAGGGAGATTCAAATTTGCTAATCTTTCTCTGATTGCGTTTGTTTGATGAAAAATTTGACTGAGCTGTTCTTTATCAGCATTGATAGGTGCCATGGTCATGAGACCGACCAATCTTACCTTATCTAACCTAGCCAATTCAACCAATGCCGGTTCAATCTCTTCCTCGTAAAAACCATGTTTTGATTCTTCTTTAGAAACATTGACCTGTAAAAAGCAGTTGATTGGTTTCTTTGCCCGTTTTTGAATTTCCTCTGCTAACTTAAGAGAGTCTAAGGCATGGAAGTAATCAACAAAATTGATAACATCCTTGACTTTTCTTCTTTGCAGGGTTCCAATCAGATGCCAGCTTACTGCCTGGTCTTGCAGGGCATGGTACTTATCGAGAAACTTGTCCACCCGATTTTCCCCAATATCTGTCACACCAGCTTCAATCAATTCTCTAGTAATAGAGCTGTCAACATACTTTGTGACAGCTATTACCTTTACCGATTCTAATGGGCGACCAGCTTCCAAACAGGCTTGTTCAACTGCTTGGCCCACCCTTGCAACGTTTTCTTTTATGGTCATACTAGCGATTTCTGAAGAATGGTGGAGTGTCTAACTCATCTTCATCTTCTTCGACTGTAAATTTCTCAACCGAAATACTAGGACGTGCTTCAAGCTCAGAAGATTTCAACAAATTCTCGCGACGTAAATCCCATTCACCAAATGCTGAAGCTTTTGGAACTTCTGCTTGTTGAACAGAAGAAGGAGTTGGTGCCGGTGTTGAGGTGTAGTCAAAGCGAGCCGCAGAACGGGCTGCAGAAACGACCTCAGGACGGTGATGTTTGGTTGTACCTGATGGCGATGTTTTAGCAGAAGGTCCATCCTGACGAACACCTGTCGCAACAACGGTTACGCGGATTTCATCTTTCATCGATTCATCGATTGATGTACCCAACCAAATGTTTACACCTTGACCGGCTGCCTGATGAACGATTTCTGAAGCTTCTTCTGCTTCTGTCAAGGTCATATCGTAACCACCGGTCACATTGACAATGACATCGTCAGCACCATCGATAGTTGTTTCCAATAATGGTGAATAAATCGCCTTGCGAGCCGCCTCAATGACACGGTCCTCACCAGTACCGATACCAATACCCATAAGGGCGTTGCCTTTATTTTCCATCACAGTCTTCACATCCGCAAAGTCCAAGTTGATCAAACCTGGGTTAGTGATGAGGTCTGTGATCCCTTGAACACCTTGACGAAGGACATTGTCTGCTTCACTCAAGGCTTCCAAAAGCGGAGTTTTCTTATCAACAATCTCAAGGAGGTTGTTGTTTGAAATAATCAAGAGAGTATCTACTTGCTCACGCAGACCATCAATACCTTCGATAGCAAAGTTACCACGCTTGTTTCCTTCGAAACCAAATGGGCGAGTTACAACTGCTACAGTAAGGGCACCCAACTCTTTGGCGATACGGGCGATAACTGGTGCAGCACCTGTACCAGAGCCTCCACCCATACCAGCTGTAATAAAGACCATATCTGCACCTGAAAGAACTTCTTTCAGAGTTTCTTCGCTTTCCTCAGCAGCCTTACGACCAACTTCAGGTTGACCTCCAGCACCAAGACCACGAGTTAACTTAGGTCCCAATTGGATGACTGTTTCAGCTTTTGAACTGCTCAAAGCTTGAACATCTGTGTTAGCCGCAATAAATTCTACGCCAGCTACACCTTCTTCAATCATGCGGTTGATAGCATTTCCGCCGCCACCGCCGACACCAATAACTTTAATTACAGCACCAGTATTTGCCGTTTCAAATGAAATTGTCATAGATTATTTACCTTTTCCTTCATTCATTATTCAAACATACTTCCAAAGAGACCACGGATACGATCGGTCAACTTAACTTTTGGTTCCTCGTTTTGACCATATTCTTCTTGTCCGTATGGTTTTACGGTCGTATCATATACCGGTTCATCAGCGATTTCATCTTCAAAATCTCTTACAGGCTGTTGAACTTGAACTCGACTTGTTGGTTGAATATCAACTGGTTTGATACGTAGCTGAGCCTCACCGTTTACAGCATATTGTGCAATTTTTTCCACTTCACTCAGGTGACCGACATACTCAACTAGGCTAATCACATGTGCGAAGGATGGATTACGGATACCAATTTGATTTGGTACGAAGATTTTTGTCGTTACACCAAAAACTTCTTCTGCTAATTCTTCAACACCTGGAAGAATTGCTCCACCACCGACAAGAACGATCCCGCCTGGTAATTCCAATGCTCGTGTTCTTTCCAAATCTTGTTTGATTTTATTGAAAATCTGGCGAAGACGAGCAGCAATCACTTCTGACAAGTACAATTCTGTTACTTCAACAGGCTTGCTTTCTCCAATCACTTCAACAGTGAATGTTTCTTTTTCAGTTGCATCTGCTGGATAAGCGATACCGTAGTTGTATTTAAGATTTTCAGCAATACTTTGAGATGTAGTAAGGACTTTAGAGATATCCTTGGTGATGTAGTCGCCACCTTCTTGGTAGATATTCGTGTATTGGAGCTCTTGGCCACGCATAACTGCAACAGTTGTCTGACCACCACCGAGGTCAATCACCGTAGCACCAAATTCACGTTCACCTTCATTGAGAACGGACCTTGTTAGGGCCAGAGGAGAAATCACAACATGTTCAACTTGGATTCCAGCTCTCTCAACGGTTTTACGTAGATTGTGCAAAATAGTTCTTGGACCTGTGTAGAGCATACCCCGCATCTCTAGACGGATTCCCATCATTCCACGGGGATCTTTGATTCCCTGGAAGCCATCCACCACAAATTCCTCTGGAATAAAAGAAATCACTTCTCTCTCTGGTGTGATGCTCTTGGTCAAGGCTGATTTAACAACATTTTCAACGTCCAAGTCTGTAATTTCTTGGGAATCTGTTGTGACTGGAATCATCCCTTGAGTAGGCTCGATTTGCAAAAGGTTTGCTGGCAAACCGACGTTTACCTTATCGATGCGAATCCCAGATTTTTCTTCAGCCTGTTCTAAGGCCTTTTTAATTGCTGCGGCTGCAACATCAATGTTAACGATAATCCCGTCCTTGACCCCAGCACTCTTAACGTTACTTACTCCAATAACGTTCATTTCATTATCAATATATTCCGCAACCAAGACTTTAACGGAGCTTGTACCAATATCTAATCCCGTGAAAAAGCCGTTTCTAGCCATTCTGTCAGTCCTCTCTTACTTTCATCTCATTTTAAAAAAGCATCCATTTTTTAGATAAATAGAATTATTCATCCTTAATTATACCATATAACATTCTAAAATGGCTATTTTTCATGCTTATTTCTAAAAGATTTTTTCTCATTTCCTTGCTTTATAAAGCATAACTGTAAACTCCAACTTCCATATCTATCATACTCGGCAAAATGAGCTGGCGAGCAATTTTTGGATAGTAGGGAAGCTTGATATCTAGCTCTGAAACTGGCACCAGGACGACGTTGCCATCAGCCATGGTCAAGGTCAACAAATCCTTGGTTGCTTTAGTAGGTGTCAAATCGATAGTCAGGATATTGGCGCGAATATTCTCATCAATTTCAGCTAGCTGTAAAGCCATTTTTTTCAACAATTCCCTGTCAGTTGTGTGAACCATTGTTGCATTCAGAGGCATATTTTCTTCCTCAGTAGGAACCTCTGAAACCTCGCCACTAGATAAGATGGAGTAAAATTGATTATTCTCTGTGATAAAACCAAGCTCTTTATATTCTTCTAATTCTAGCAAAAAGCGATTAGGCAGCTGGAATTGAACAGATACGTCCTTGATTAGATTACTTCTGTTGACGATATTCTTGATGTAGGATTTTCGGTTGAGAAGGACAGATAGGACATAGTCCTTTTCATGGATATTACTGTACTCTTTTACCAATTCTTCCGAAATATGCTCATTTCCTTTTACCTGAATATCTTTCAATTTACCAAAAGGGCTAATCAGATAGGCAGAAGAGAGAATGATGAGGAGCCCAGCTAAATAAAGCGGAATAGATTTAAGGAGGACATCCTTAGGAATTCTAGCTTCTGTTTTCTTACTCTTTTCTCCTGCTTTTTTTCGTCCAAATGGAAAGAAAGACCTTTTTGAAACAGGTGTTACTTCAGTCTCTGCCTGGTCTTCTGCCTGCTTGATTTCCTCTTCCTGGATTTGTTGGTGCTCTTTGAACTTTTCCTTCCAGTTCCTGAAAAATTCGCTGGCTTCATCTGGATCCAAGTCTTCCAATGCTATAGGTTCAGCATCGGTCTCTTCATCCTCAAAAGAACTTTCCTCATCGCCTTCTACATGCGAATGTTCATCAGCTCGCTCTATATCACTTTGCTCTTCTGAAAAGGACTCAGATTCTACCTCCTGGTCTTCAGTTTCCTCCATCTCTTGGACCTCTACAAATTTTTCGTTTTCATCAGAAATCAGTTGTTCATCTTTGTGGCCCATTGGCACCTCCACCCTCAATATCTGACATCAAAATAGCATAGAAACTATCTACCGACTGGATTTCATTGGAGTTTTCCATTTGTGTGACAAATTGGTCTTTATTGGTCAACAAATAACCCACTTCATCAAAAAGTGACTCCAGCGTCAAAAATTCTTCATCCAATTTTCGTGAATAGCCCTTATTGACCGCATAATTGGCATTCTCAATCTGGTCTCCTCGACTGGCCTTTAATCCAAGCGGGACAATCAGATGCAGCTTTTTCATAGCAATCAACTCAAAGAGGGTATTGGAGCCACCACGGGTCACTACCACATCCGCCAAATCCATCAAGGGCTGATAGAGCTCCGTCACATAGTCCACACGATAGAGGTGCTGTTCCAGACTGTTGAGACTGCTATCTCCAGTCAGATTGATAATGTTAAATCGCTCGGTCAAGGCCGATTTATGCTGACTAATCAGGTCATTAAAAACCTTGGCACCACCCGAACCACCAACAAAAAGTAACGTTGGCAGCTCTTTATCAAACTGTTTCAGAATTTCCGGCAGTTGAATAGGGGTGACTTTCTTCTTGGTCTGACCTACCTTGGTCACTGCCCCCACATGTTTAACCTTTGTCAGTGACAGTGGTTGCTCAAAAGTGCTATACATGGTTGTAGCGAATTTATAGGCAATGCGATTGGCCAGTCCCATAGACAAATCTGATTCGTGAATGTAAACTGGCACGCCGAGAGCCTTGGCAGCAATGACAGGCGGAACGGATACAAAACCACCTTTTGAAAAGAGGGCTTGAGGACGGATTTTGCCAATAATCACTAAGGATTGGACAATCCCCCAGGCAACCTTAAAGACGTCCAGCATATTCTGCCAGCTAAAGTAACGGCGCAGTTTACCTGTGGCAATGGAATGGAAGGTCACGTCCAGACCAGACTGGCTAATCTGTTCATGCTCAATCCCTTTTTCATCTCCAATATAGTGAACTTCCCAGCCTTCTTCCAAAAAACGCGGGATTAGGAGGAGGTTGAGAGTCACATGACCGACTGTTCCCCCACCCGTAAATACGATTTTTTTCATTTGTTTTTCAACTCCTCAAAGGTGTCGAGGAAAACATCCCCTCGAACTTCAAAATTGGCATACATATCCCAGCTTGCATTGGCAGGACTAAGGAGAACGACGTCTCCTGCTTGAGCCAATTCAAAGGCCTTGCGAGTGGCATCAGCAATATCTGTCGCTGAAATGGTATCCACTCCCGCTTTGTCTGCAGCCCGCTGGACTCTCTCAGCAGATTGACCGAGAATCACTATCTGTTTCAATCCAACTAAATCTGGCACCAAGTCATCAAATTCATTGCCACGATCCAAACCACCGGCAATCAAAATGACCTTGCTATTGTCAAAACCTGATAGAGCTTTTTGGGTAGCTAATATATTAGTAGATTTACTGTCATTGTAGAAGGAAATATCGTTGATCGTTCCTACAAATTGCAAGCGATGTTTGACACCACCAAAGGCAGCCAAACTTTCCTGGATAGACTGATTCGCCACACCCAGTAACTTGGCAACCGCAATCGTCGCCAGGGCATTTTCAACATTGTGCGAGCCGGGAACACCAATCTGATCAGCATCCATGATATATTCACCCTTGAAATACAGCTTGCCTTCTGCCAAATAAGCCCCATCTACCACCTCTAGCGTAGAAAAAGGCACCACGGTCGCTAAAGTCTGAGCAGCCAAATCCTTGGCTTCCTGCTGATTAAAATTCAGCACAATAAAATCGTCAGCCGTCATCTGACGCTGGATCAGCCATTTTGCAGCAACATAGGCATCAAAGGTCCCATGGTAATCAATATGGCTGGCAATCAAGTTGGTAATCACAGCAATGTATGGTCGGAAGGACTCCGTCCCCATAAGCTGGAAGGAAGACAATTCCATGACCAAGGTGTCCTCTTCTGTCGCTGTTTGAGCCACTGATGAGGCTGGATAACCGATATTCCCACACAGTTTAGCAGATGTATCGCCAGCATTGAGAACTTCCGCAATCATGGTCGTAGTCGTGGTCTTGCCATTTGAACCTGTGATACCCACTATCGGCGCTTCTGAAATCAAATAGGCCAGCTCCACCTCTGTCCAAACTGGAATCCCTTTTTTCAAGGCCTTCTCTACCATAGGATTTTGATAATGAATACCTGGATTTTTCACCATGAGGGCAAATTCTTCATCCAATAATTCTAGGGGATGGCTGCCACAGATGACACGAATCCCCTCTTCCAGGAGAGATTGAGCTGTGGGATTATCCTCAAACGGCTTGCCGTCATTGACTGTAACAATGGCACCGAGCTGGTGGAGCAAGCGAGCTGCCGACTCGCCTGACTTAGCCAGTCCCAGAACCAGGACCTTTTTATTTTTGACACTATCAATTTGTTTCATCTTACAATTCCTATCTCTCAACTTTCTAACACTTTATTTTACCTTGAAAGCCCGGCTTTTTCAAGCCATAGCAACAAGCTAACACCTCCTATACTACCTTTTATCCCACAAAAAGCAGACTGTAAAGCGTTTTCTTTGCACTCTACCTATAAAAATGTTAGACTAAAATAGAAATATATTTTTAAGGAGTATCTATATGTCTAATATTTTCGATACACTCTTCCTGCCCTTGGTTTCGGCCTTGCCAGGAGTTGTCCGCATGATCGTTCTCTTGATCATTGCCTTTGTCCTTGCAGGTCTCCTGCGTAAATTAACCCTGGCTGGTTTGAACAAGATTCAATTTGCTCAAAAATTGCAAAAATGGGGTGTCCTCAAGCCGGAAGATAATGGACAGGCCATCATTAAAAACCTCGGTCAACTGGTTTATTTCTTGGTCATTCTCTTCTTCCTGCCTTCTATCCTTTCGGGCTTGAATATCAGCAGTACTGTTGACCCGATTTCGAGCATGTTCCAAAAATTCTTTGCCTTTATTCCTAATTTGATTGCAGCTGGATTGATTCTCTTTGTAGGAACCTTCTTCTGTAACTTCATTAAGGGTCTTCTGAAAGCCTTCTTGGAGCGTCTGGAAATTGACAAATGGTACACCAAGGTTACTGGCCAAGAAAAATTGCCATTTGACACTAAACAACTCATCACTGTCTTAGCAACAGTCGTTTACGTTCTTATCTTCATTCCAATCTTGACCTTGGCCTTGGAAACTCTGGGTATCACCAGCATTTCTCAACCAATCGTCACCATTCTCAACCAGGTCATTGGCTTCCTTCCAAATATCCTGGTAGCCCTTGTCCTAGTCGCTCTTGGTAGCTTCATTGCCAAGCTCTTGGGCAACCTCTTGGAAAATCTTCTTGAAACTGCTGGTATCAATGCCTACTCTAAGTATTTGACAAACAAAGAAGATGCCAACTTCCAACTTTCCTCTATCCTGGCTCAATTGGTTCGTGGCATCATTATTGTATTCTTCTTTGTTCAAGCTATCCAAGTTCTTAACCTGCAAGTCTTTAACGCTGTTGGTACAGCCATTCTTGCCTACCTTCCGTCCCTGATTAGTGCCATTGCCATTCTTGTTTTGGCAGTCATTGGTGGCAACATTCTATCTGGTTTCTTGAGCAAGGTGACCAACAATGCCTTCCTAGCTGGCCTTGTCCGCTATGGCCTCATTGTCTTTGCAGCCTTCATGGCTCTTGACCAATTGAAATTCGCACAGAATATCGTTCAATCGACCTTCACGATTATTCTGGGAGCCTTGGCTGTTGCCTTTGCCCTGGCCTTCGGTCTCGGTGGTCGTGACTTCGCAGCCAAACAATTGGAAAAATTAGAAAAGAAAATCGATAAAGAATAATATCTTAGCTCGACAGTAAGTCGGGCTTTTAATATAGCAAAAAAGCAGGACTCTTTCCAATCCTGCTTCTTCTTATTTTCTCACTGTTTTTCGACTCGGTTTATCTAGATAATAGATGTCTCTCATGGCCCATAGGCCGATGAAGATGACGATAAATCCTACCCAAATATCTGAAGATACCTGCAAGATTTTTAGGAAGGCTAGCATTAAAAAGATGAAGAGGGCTACAACGGCAACAACTGCTACCATGAGGTTGATGGTCCCTCGTACATTATTGGGGGCTAAAAAGATATAAAAGAGCACCAATAATATTGCTAGTATCAGATAAAACATGACAGTCCCCTTTGAGATTTCTATTCTTCAGTTGCTAATTTTTTCTTCTTGGCAGCCTTATCACGTTCTGCCTTATTGAGAACTTGCTTACGCAAACGGATAGATTCTGGTGTTACTTCCATGTACTCATCGTCATTCAAGAATTCAAGAGATTCTTCAAGGGTCAAGATACGTGGTGTCTTAATTACAGACGTTTGGTCTTTGGTAGCTGAACGAACGTTTGTCATCTGTTTAGCGGTCGTGATGTTAACGGTCAAGTCATTTTCACGTGAGTTTTCACCGATAATCATTCCTTCGTACACTTCAGTACCTGGGTTGACAAAGATGGTACCACGTTCTTCAATACGCATGATAGAGTAAGTAGTTGCCTTACCTTGATCGATAGAAACAAGGGCACCACGGTGACGACCACCAATTTCACCTTGGACAACTGGCAAGTATTGGTCAAAAGTATGGTTCATGATGCCGTAACCACGAGTCATAGAAAGGAATTCTGTTGAATAACCAATCAAACCACGCGCAGGTACAAGGAAAACAAGACGAGTTTGGCCATTACCTGTTGAAACCATATCCAACATATCACCCTTACGCTCAGAAAGGGATTGGATAACAGAACCTTGGTATTCTTCAGGAGTATCGATTTGCACGCGCTCAAATGGCTCCATCTTCACGCCATCGATTTCCTTGATGATAACCTCTGGACGTGAAACTTGAAGCTCATAGCCTTCACGACGCATGGTTTCAATCAAGATTGACAAGTGCAATTCACCGCGACCTGAAACAGTCCATTTGTCAGGTGAATCAGTCGCTTCTACACGGAGAGAAACATCTGTCTGCAATTCTGCCAAAAGACGCTCTTCGATTTTACGAGAAGTTACCCACTTACCTTCACGACCTGCAAATGGTGAGTTGTTGACCAAGAAAGTCATTTGAAGAGTTGGCTCATCGATACGAAGAACTGGGAGTGCTTCTACCGCATCAGTAGGAGTTACCGTCTCACCAACGAAGATGTCTTCCATACCAGAAACGGCAATCAAGTCACCTGCCTTAGCTTCTTGGATTTCCTTGCGCTCAAGGCCAAAGAAACCGAAGAGCTTAGTTACGCGGAAGTTCTTCGTTGTACCGTCGAGTTTAGAAAGGGTAACTTGGTCACCAACTTTTACCGTACCACGGAAGACACGGCCGATACCGATACGACCAACGAAGTCGTTATAATCCAAGAGCGAAACCTGGAACTGAAGTGGCTCGTCTGAGTTATCAACTGGAGCTGGAATGTGCTCGATGATGGTATCGAATATTGGTGCCATTGTTTCTTCTTGGTCAGCTGGATTGTCTGACAGAGAAGATGTTCCGTTGATAGCAGATGCGTAAACAACTGGGAATTCCAACTGGTCATCATCCGCACCAAGCTCGATGAAGAGCTCAAGCACTTCGTCCACTACTTCTTCTGGACGAGCTGAAGGCTTGTCAATCTTGTTGACAACAACGATTGGTGTCAGGTTTTGTTCAAGGGCTTTTTTCAATACGAATCGAGTTTGTGGCATGGTCCCTTCGTAGGCATCTACGACAAGGACAACACCGTCAACCATTTTCATGATTCGCTCAACCTCACCACCAAAGTCCGCGTGTCCTGGTGTGTCCATGATGTTGATACGAGTACCGTTATAAGCTACAGCAGTGTTTTTAGCAAGGATAGTAATCCCACGCTCTTTTTCGATGTCGTTTGAGTCCATGGCACGCTCGTCTAACTGCGTACGCTCATCAAGAGTTTGTGATTGCTTCAAGAGCTCATCAACGAGGGTTGTTTTTCCGTGGTCAACGTGGGCAATGATGGCTACGTTACGGATGTCATTTCTAAGTTTTGTCATAATATCCTCAATATTTATTTCTTTAACTAAACGAGTATATCACAGATTCCAGCAAAAATCACAGATTATCACGTTGTAAATGTTTTCAATGGGTCAATGAAAGCGAGAGAAAAGAGATTGTCACCAATCTCTTACAAAATATTTTCAAAACTATCTCGGACTTCTTGTGGCCAGACGCTGGATTGAACCTCACCGATATGGTTTTTACGAAGGAGGAACATGGCCAGACGCGATTGTCCAATACCACCACCGATAGATAGCGGAAACTGGCCGTCCAAGAGAGCACGGTGCCAATCATAGGCCAAACGAGCCTCATCGCCGGTAATAGCTACTTGGCGTTTGAGAGCATCTTGGTCCACCCGAATGCCCATTGAGGACAATTCAAAGGCAGAACCTAGAGCTTCATTCCAGACCAAAATATCTCCGTTGAGACCCTTGTAAGAACCTTCTGACGGTGTCGTCCAGTCATCATAGTCAGGTGCGCGACCATCATGTGGCTTGCCATCGGCCAATTCACCACCGATACCGATGAGGAAAACAGCGCCGTATTCTTTGGCAACAACATTTTCACGTTCCTTAGGTGTCAAATCAGGGAAATTTTTGACCAAATCTTCTGTGTGGATAAAGGTGATTTTCTTGGGCAGGACAGACTCAATATCGTAACGCGCCTCAACTGCCAACTCCGTCAGGCGGATGGCCTTGTAAATCTGCTCAACTGTTTCCTTCAGATAGGCCAGATTTCTCCGACCAGCTGGAATAACCTTTTCCCAATCCCACTGGTCTACATAGACCGAGTGGATGGTATCCAAATCTTCTTCATCCGGGCGGAGAGCCTTCATGTGGACAAAGAGTCCCTCGCCTTCATTGAAACCGAAACGAGCCAAGGTATGACGCTTCCATTTTGCAAGGGAATGCACTACCTCGTAGGTCGCATCTGGAATCAGTTTGACATTAACGGTAACGGCATTTTCCACGCCAGACAAATTATCCTGCATACCATCCCCGACACGACTCAAAATCGGTCCCTGCACTTCAACGATTTCTAGCTTGTCTTTCAAATACTGGGTAAATGTATTCTTGACGAAAGAAATCTCCTCTTGCTGCTGAATGAAACTTTTCTTCATACCTAAACCTCCTAATTTTTTCTATACTCCCTATTATACCCATTTTCATCGACTTGTAAAGGATTTTATTAAATATTCTGAAAATTTAATGAATTATTTCTTCCAAAATGCTGGTTCTTCTGCTTTCTCGCCACTTCTTTCCTTACTTTTTGGAAAAATTATGCTAAAATGGCTTCATATTTTATAGAATAGAATGGGGCTTTGAAAATGAAATTTTCACCTAGTCAACGGATTATCGCCAGTTTCCTAGCTGTAATTCTGGTTGGCTCATTTTTGCTCAGTTTACCAATTGCTCAAAAGGCTAGCTCTACTGCTAGCTACCTGGACCATTTGTTTACTACGGTATCCATGGTCTGCGTGACGGGGTTATTTACCAAGCCTGTGGCTGAAACCTACAACATGTTTGGACAATTGATTTGTATGGTCCTGATTCAAATCGGCGGATTGAGCTTAATTAGTTTTATCGGTCTCTTCTCCCTTCGAGGAGGACGGAAATTGAGTTTTGTCAATGCTTCTACCTTACAGGAGGCCCTGTCGCGAACGGACACCAAGCATTTTTCCAGCTTTATCAAATCTGTCTTTGCCTTTACCTTTGCCAGTGAGGCCCTGGGCGCCTTCTTCCTGGCCTTTCAATTTGTTCCAGAATACGGCTGGAAGGACGGTCTATTTTCTTCTGTCTTTGTGGCTGTCTCTGCCTTCTGTAATGCTGGTTTTGATAATTTAGGGGCCAGCAGCATCGTCCAGTACGCTGAAAATCCCCTCATCAATCTAACCTTGGCTGCTCTGATTATCATGGGAGGATTGGGATTTTCCGTCTGGTTTGACTTACGTTCTCAAATAGGCAAGAAATTCCACCACAGAAAACTCCATTTCCATACCAAGGTAGTGCTGGCTCTGACTGTACTCATTCTTGCAGCGGGGACAGTCTTAACCTTTATCACAGAATACAATAATCCTGCCACTATTGGCTCCATGTCGCTGGGCAACAAACTATTGACCAGCTTTTTCCAAACGGTGACCATGCGGACAGCAGGCTTTGCCAGTATTGATTATACCAAGGCCGAACCTATCACCCTCCTCCTCTATATCTTCCAAATGATGCTGGGAGGAGCCCCTGGTGGTACGGCAGGAGGTATTAAAATCACAGCCTTCCTGACGCTTTTACTCTATGCACGCAGCGAAATTCTGGGGCTTCCCCATACTAATTTCAACCACCATACCATTGACCATCTGACCATCCGCAAGGCATTTGCAACCTTCATCGTCTTTACGTCTGTCTTTATCTTAGGCTTGGCTGGACTCAGTGTGACAGATGCTAAGCAACCTTTGATTTTCCTCATGTTTGAGGTCATGTCAGCCCTGGCAACGGTCGGTGTGACCGCCAATTTAACCCCCTTCCTCAGTTTGGCTGGAAAAGTTATCATCATGTTCCTGATGTTCTTTGGCAGAATCGGCCCTATCTACATTCTAGTCAGTCTATCTAGTCACAGACCTGACAAGAAGGATAAATTACAATATGCAAAATCAACCATGATTGTTTAAAGGAGAACCCATGTCATCATTTACTATCGGTATTTTAGGTCTAGGCGTTTTTGGTACCACTATCGCTAAGACCCTACATCCCTACAACTGCAACATTATCGCCGTCGATAATCATGAAAATCAAATCAACCAATTGGAGCCCATCCTGTCCCGCGGTATTGTCGGAGATATCACTGATAAATCCCTCTTGCGGGCCGCAGGTATTGACAGCTGTGATACCGTCGTCGTCGCAACAGGTGACAATCTGGAGTCTAGCGTCCTAGCCGTCCTCCACTGTAAGGCACTGGGTGTTCCAAAGGTCATCGCAAAGGTGAAGAGCAAGACCGCTAAAGAGGTCCTCTTAAAAATTGGTGCTGATAAGATTATTTCACCAGAAAGAGAAACAGGCGTTTCCCTGGCCAAGCACCTCCTCCACCGCAATACGACGGACCTAGTCCAGCTGGATGGTAACGTGTCCATCGTTGAGTTTCACCCCCCTAAAAAATGGCTGGGCAAGACTTTGGCAGAGTTGCAACTGCGTCAGAACTACAAGATGAACATTATCGGCTACCGCCTCAAAACCACCAAGGAACTCAATATCCAGTTATCGCCTGACTATGTTTTCAATGAAGACGAGGTCGTTATGGCTGTAACGGACCACAACACGGTCGATCATTTTGAAGAGTTCACAGGATAAGGTGACAAGTTTTGACTGATTTATCATTCATATTTTAAGGAGATTATATGAACGATTTGACCAAGGGGAAACCCTTAACTGTTATTTTACAATTTGCTATCCCTCTCTTGATTGGCTCCTTTTTCCAGTTAACCTACAATTTTGCTGACAGCATGATTGTTGGCCATACCCTTGGGACCACGGCCTTTGCAAGTGTAGGAGCCACTGTTGGACTGACATTTTTGATTCTAGGCTTTGCCCAAGGCTTAACTAATGGTCTTACCATTATTAGTGCCCAACGCTTTGGTGCAGGGGACTTGATTGGCCTCAAGAAAAGCTTTGTTCACGGACTTTTCTATGCTGCCATCGTTAGTTTGGTACTGACGACGGTCTCCCTTCTCTTTCTCCGCCCAACCCTGGAACTCATGCAGACGCCTGCTGATATCATCGAGCACGCCCACGACTTCCTTCTAGCTATCTATGGCGGAATGACCTTTACCATCTTTTATAACTATTTGTCCAGTGCCATCCGTAGTCTGGGAGATTCGCGAACTCCGCTTATCGCCCTCATCATCGCCTGCATCATCAATATCGGCCTTGACTTTTTCTTTATTTTAACCATGAAATGGGGCGTCTTCGGAGCTGGCTTTGCAACAGTCTTGGCCCAAGCCTTCTCCGTTATATTCCTCATCATTTACATCAAGAGAAAAATTCCCCATTACCACTTAAAACCAGGCGATTTGAAGCTTGAAAAAGAGGAGTTAATCAAACATGCCAATATTGGCTTTCCAATGGGATTACAGGCCAGCGTTATTGCCATTGGCTCCTTGACCTTCCAGGTCATGATGAACCAGTTGGGAACCGATGCCATCGCTGCCCAATCCATTGCCCTACGGACGGACCAATTGGCCATGTTGCCCATGGTGAATCTGGGACTGGCTATCTCAACCTTTACGGCCCAAAACTATGGTGCTAAACTATATGACCGCATTTTGGAAGGGGTCAAAAAGACCCTCTATATCAGTTTGGCCTGGTCTATCTTGTTCGCTCTTGTTCTTATCTGGGGAAATCGGTTCTTCTCAGGTCTCTTCATCGCAGACGCCAGCGAGACCGTTCTTGACTTGGCACTGGCCTACTACATCATCAATGCCTCCTGTTATTGGATTGTGGCCAGCCTCTTTATCCTTAGGAGCTTCATCCAGGGGCTGGGAAATGGTGCCGTACCTATGCTGGCTGGTTTCGGAGAATTGATTATGCGGGCTCTCGTGGCCATTGTTGGCCTCCACTATTTCGGCTTCAATGGCGTTGCGGCCGCTAATCCTGCAGCCTGGATTGGCAGCATTCTCGTCCTCATACCTAGTAGCCTGATTTACAGAAAACGGCTTAAACAAGCCATGGCAAACACCTAGTTCGACACTGGGTGTTTTTGTTTTGGGAAATTGGTCAAACTTTTGCTATAATACAAGCATGAAACACTTGAAGGACCCGCTGTCTGTCTTGCCTGGAATTGGACCCAAGTCAGCAGAGAAATTTACAAAACTAGACCTCTATAGCGTGGAAGATGTCCTGTGCTACTATCCCTTCCGCTACGAAGATTACGAGACAAAGTCCATCTTAGAGCTTATGGACGGCGAAAAGGCCGTGATTATGGGGCAGGTCGTCACTCCAGCCAATGTGCAATATTATGGCTTCAAACGCAACCGCCTTCGTTTTTCTATCAAGCAGGACCAGGTGGTGGTATCCGTTTCTTTTTTCAATCAACCCTATTTGGCCGACAAGGTGGAAGTAGGACAAGATATAGTCATTTGGGGTAAATGGGATAAAGCCAAGGCTAGCTTGACGGGAATGAAAATCTTGTCCCAGCAAGCAGATGATTTGCAGCCTGTCTATCATGTCGCTCAAGGAATTAGTCAGACCCAGCTGGTCAAACTGGTCAAGTCCGCCGTGGACCTAGGCTATTTAGACCTCCTGACTGAGAATCTCCCCAGCCCTATACTGGAACGCTACAAGCTCATGGGACGGATCGACGCTGTTCGGGCCATGCATTTCCCAGAAGACTTAGACCAGTATAGACAAGCCCTGCGCCGTATTAAATTTGAAGAACTCTTCTATTTCCAGCTACAGCTCCAGCAACTCAAGGCGCAAAACCGTGACCAATCTAAGGGACTAGCCATTCCATTTAACCAACTAGCTGTCCAGCAAGCCATCCAGGCCCTCCCCTTCTCTCTGACCCAGGCTCAGAATCAGGTCCTGGAGGATATCTTAGAAGATATGAAATCCAGTCGCCACATGAATCGGCTGCTGCAAGGTGATGTCGGTTCCGGAAAAACGGTTGTGGCAGGCTTGGCCATCTACGCCACTCACACAGCTGGCTTTCAATCTGCCCTCATGGTTCCAACGGAAATTCTAGCCGAGCAACATTATCAAAGCCTACAGGGACTCTTTCCCAACTTGTCCATAGCCCTGTTAACCGGTAAAATGAAGGCTGCCCCTAGACGGGCCGCGCTCAAGGCTATCGAGGAAAATCAGGTCGACTTGATCGTCGGGACCCATGCTTTGATTCAGGATGCAGTCACTTATCATAAATTAGGCTTAGTCATCACAGACGAACAACACCGGTTTGGGGTCAAGCAACGAAAACTCCTCCGTCAAAAAGGGAGCAATCCAGATGTTCTCATGATGACGGCTACACCGATTCCAAGGACATTAGCCATCACAGCCTTTGGCGATATGGACGTCTCCATCATCAACCAACTTCCAGCCGGACGAAAACCCATTATCACGCGCTGGGTCAAACACCAGCAGCTACCAGTTGTACTGGATTGGATGACAAAGGAGCTAAAAAAAGAAAGCCAGGTCTACTTCGTTTCTCCCTTAATTGAGGAATCCGAAGCCCTGGACTTGAAAAATGCGGTTGCCTTAACGGAGGAATTGAGGGACTATTTCGGCTCGAAGGCCACGATTGACCTCCTGCATGGTAAGATGTCCTCCGAGGAAAAGGATAGTATCATGCAGGCTTTCAAGGAAAGAAAAACAGATATCCTGGTCTCAACAACGGTTATCGAGGTTGGTGTCAATGTTCCCAATGCCAGCATTATGGTTATCATGGATGCGGATCGTTTTGGTCTCAGCCAGCTCCACCAGCTGAGGGGCCGGGTGGGTCGGGGAGACAAGCAATCCTACGCCATCCTGGTCGCCAATCCCAAAACCGAGTCCGGCAAGGAACGGATGAAACTGATGACAGAAACTACAGACGGATTTGTCCTATCCGAAGCAGACCTGAAAATGCGGGGCTCTGGTGAGATCTTTGGTACCCGCCAATCCGGTCTGCCAGAATTTCAGGTTGCCAATATCATTGATGACTATCCTATCCTAGAAGAAGCTAGGCGACTGGCTAGCCAAATTACCGCTGAAGCCAACTGGCAAGAAAACCCAAGCTGGAGTATCCTGGCCCAACACCTGGATATGAAAAATGAGTTGGATTAGGCATCATCAAGTCAGCTACTCAGTTATAAATCTGTCCCCAGAATAAAATCAATCCAGCAATTTACAAAGCTGGATTTTTTCTATACAATAGAGCTATGACGTTCAAGACTATTCTCAAGCAGCTAAAACTATTCGACTACCTGCTCATCGGACTGGCCCTGGTTCTGTCCTTCACACCTGCTATCCTCACCTATGCAGAGCTATCAGAGCAGGGACAAGAAGCAAAAATCATTGCTTATGTCCGTATCAACGGAGAGGTCGTGGATGAATTTGAACTAGCTGCCGATACCAAACACCAGGAAATCACCTATTATCCCAATCCTGGCCAATACAATATCATCGAAGTCGACGGTCAGAGTATCCGGGTCAAGGAAGACAATAGCCCGGACCAGATTGCCGTCATGACAGGCTGGATTAGCAAACCCGGTCAACTCTCCGTCTGCCTGCCCCACAACCTCATGATTGAAATCAAGGCCGTTGGGGGCGAACCTACAGAGGAAGAATTGATTTTACCCCTATAAAAAGAAAAACGAATCGTGATGACGAAACTATCATGATTCGTTTTTTAGCTGTTTTAGCATCCCCCTGCACTTGCCGCACCTGTATTTCTTGAGGTCAATCCTGCGCTTTCTCATGTAGACTTGACCACAGGCCGTGCAACTGTAGCGGGGATTTGGTTTCTGTGCTTGTGCCAATTTAGGTGCATAACGAAGTCCATCGACAGCCTGTAAGAGTTCTTGAAAATCCCTATCCCCGTGGCGATAGCCCTTTTTCTCAAAATAGAGATGGTAATGGCAGAGCTCGTGGCGGACAATCTGCCGAAAGACCTCCAAACCAAACTCTTCCAGATGCTTGGGATTGAAGTCCAAGTGCCCATCCTGCGGGAAAAAGCGTCCGCCTGTCGAGCGCAGACGGCCATTCCAGATGGCTACATGACGAAATTCCTTGCCGAAGTCCTCTCTGGACACCAGCTCTACGTACTTAGTCAAGTCCATGAGGTTTCAAGAGGCTCAGACCGATGCGGTTGCGTTTTATATCTACTTCTATCACCCAGACAGTGACAATTTCGCCAACCGCAAGGATTTCACTCGGGTGAGGTTGCGCCATAAGACGACCTTTGCCGTCACGCTTACGTTTGACCATGCGGGAAATGTGAATAAGCCCATCTTCATGGACACCAATATCGACAAAGGCACCGAAGTCCACAATGTTACGGACCGTTCCCTGCAATTCTTGACCGACTTTCAAGTCTTTGACATCCAAGACATCCTGACGCAAAACAGGGGCCTCGAAATCATCCCGTAAATCCCGACCCGGTTTGAGCAAGTCTGCGATAATATCTTTCAGAGTTTCCTGACCGATGCCCAAGGTTTCAGCCATGTCCGCAACTGACACCGTCGCTAATTTTTCCTGCGCAGCAGAGTCCAAGTGGTCGATAGCTAGATGAGCAAGCAAGTTCTCGACAGCCTTGTAAGACTCGGGATGCACGCCAGTATTATCCAAAAGATTAGTGCCGTTAGGAATACGCAAGAAGCCGGCCGCCTGCTCAAAGGCCTTGTCGCCCAAACGCGGCACCTTTTTGAGCTCTTGACGGGTGGTCAGAGCGCCATGCTCCTCGCGGTACTTGACGATATTCTCCGAAATGGTCTTGTTGAGACCAGCCACATGGGCAAGGAGGGCGGGACTAGCCGTATTGACATTGACACCGACTTGGTTGACCACCGTATCGACGACAAAATCCAGACTCTCGGACAGAAGTTTCTGATTAACATCGTGCTGGTACTGGCCGACACCGATGGACTTCGGGTCAATCTTGACCAACTCAGCCAGCGGGTCTTGGAGCCTGCGGGCGATGGAAATAGCAGAGCGTTTTTCGACAGTTAGGTCTGGAAATTCCTGACGTGCCAGTTCAGAGGCAGAGTAGACTGAGGCTCCGCTTTCATTGACGATGACGTAGGAGACCTGTGGGAAGTCCTTGAGCAAATCAGCAACAAAGCTTTCTGATTCGCGGCTGGCCGTACCGTTTCCGATGGCAATGATTTCGACTTGGTATTGACCAATCAGATTCGCCAAATCCTGCTTGGCTTGGGCAATCTGAGCCTGTGAGGCCGGCTTGACGGGGTGAATAACCTGCGTCGTCAGGAGTTTTCCTGTCTGGTCAACGACCGCTAGTTTTGCCCCTGTACGAAAGGCAGGGTCAAAGCCGAGGACTACCTTACCCTTCAGGGGTGAAACCAAAAGCAGGTTGCGGAGGTTTTTCGAGAAGAGTTGGATGGCCCCTTCTTCTGCCTGCTCAGTCAATTCCGTACGAATACGGCGCTCCATAGCTGGGATAATCTTCTTTTTCAGGGCCTGACTGATAACTTCTTGAATATAGGCATTTTGCTGCGGAAAGCGCAATTCAAAAAAGCGGATCATCTTGTCCAGATTGTGCTGGAAACCGACCTTGAGAATGCCTAATTTTTCACCGCGGTTGATGGCAAGAGTCTGATAGCCTTGCATCTTCGCGATTTTCTCGGCAAATTCATAGTAGATTTCAAAGACAGCCTTCTCATCGCTGTCCTGGTCCTTGACTTCTGATATAAGTCTGGAATTGGTCAGGATTTCATGGTAGACCCAAGCACGGAGTTTGGCATCCTCAGCCAGAGCTTCCACGAGAATGTCCACTGCACCGACCAAGCAAGCGGTCGGCGTATCGAAGCCTTCAGTGACAAAGCTTGCCGCCTGAGTTTCTAAGTCTGCACCATACTGCAAAATCAAGCGTGCCAGTGGAAAGAGACCAGCCTCACGCGCCACCGTCGCCTTGGTCCGACGTTTTTCCTTATATGGCAGGTACAACTCTTCGACGTCCGCCAACTTTTCAGCCTCTTCAATGGCCTGACGGAGCTGGTCAGTCAGCTTGCCCTGCTCTTCAATCTTGGTCAGAACCGTCGCCTTGCGGTCAACCAAAGCCGTCAAAGCCTTATCTCGGTCAATAATGGCCTTGATAAGAACCTCGTCCAAATTACCCGTTGCTTCCTTGCGGTAACGAGCGATGAAGGGGATGGTATTGCTCTCAGCTGTCAGGGTCAATACCGTATCAATCTGTTTCAAACTTACACCCAATTCTTGGGCAATCTTCATGTATTTTTCTTCCATAAGCTCTATTATACCATGAAAAAAGACCTGACCAGCTCAAAAAGAGAGCCAAAGATTCGGTCTGCGGAGCAATTTTTATTGCTATAGTCCAGAAAATCCTATTGTCTTTGATTAACTGAATGAGCTCATTCTATCTTACATGCAAAAAGAGCCTGGACTTCAGTCCAGACCATGCTCACATTAACTCGTTCTGTTACAAATCCAATCGCTTAGCCAATTTATCCATAATGACTGCCCCGACCAAGAGCGAAAGCAATTCCCCAGCCGCTGTTGTCAACCAGGTAAGGAAAAATGGCAAATTGTACAAGAACTTTAGCTCTAAAGCAATGGTAAACATGGTAAATGAGAAAAATAAGGAAAAATAGAGAAAAGCCTTATTGATCAAACCATTGATAAGATAGTGGTCCTTGTATTTTGAAAATAATTTCACACCAAGTGTCACAAAGATAAGAGTTGAAAAACCACCAACAAATAGATCAATGACCCCAAAGCCAATCAAATTGGCAATCATGCAACCGATGGTCACTCCGATGATGTATTTAGGATTGTAAAAGGCTAGAAAATTCAGCATTTCTGAAATCCGAAATTGAACGGCACCGAAGGATATAGCATTCAAGGGTGGTGTGAGGGTCAAAGCCACATAAATGGCCGCAACGATAGCAATCTCTGCCAGATCTTTGACAGAAAAAGTAGATGTCTTCATAAAAAATTCTCCTTTAGCGGGTTGACCGCCTGAAATATGCTTGGGTAAAGTGAGCAAGTCCCAAGGGTTGTATTTACAACGTTTTCCAGTATAGCATAATTTTCAAAAAAATGATAGACTAGTTCTTATGAAAAAACTAGTAAAAACATTCTTAGAAAATGAAGTCATCCTCTATCTAATCGCAGGCGTCGCTGCAACCCTGGTCTATATCATCACGCGAACCAGCCTCTTTTACATCTGGCCCAACATTTTAATGGTCACTCTGATTGCCAACACAGTTGCCATTCTCTTTGCCTTTTGGACCAATGACCGCTATGTCTTCAAGCAGGAAGAGAATGGTTGGCAGGGACGGCTGGTCAAATTTATCGGTGCCCGTATTTCGACCCTGGTCCTCGATATGGCTCTAGCTTATTTCCTGGTCGAAAAATTCCCTCACATCATCGGCCAATTTGTTCAACAGGACATTCAAAAAGTCAATGCTATCGCAACTGCTCTTTCGCAGGTCTTGGTCATCGTCCTCAACTATGTCCTTAGTAAATTATTTATTTTTAAAAATACAAAATAGGTTTGGCGGGTCCAAACCTATTTGCTTTAAGTACCCGCGTTGTAAAATGAAGTGCAACAAAAAAGACATGTTCGTCTGATATACTAGAATTCCCCAACTCAGTATAGAA
>NZ_JBIMJO010000026.1:0-29167 GCF_043674095.1 Streptococcus sp. A25 | reverse complement strand
CGTCATTCCTCCTGCTATCTTTTTCTATTATTCTACCTTATTTGATAGTAGATTTAAAACTTTGCAACAGAACCGGATGAACAATATTATCATGGGTTTGGGCTGATTGGTCAGAAAGCCATCAATGAGCAGACCAGTAATGGTCAGGTAGCCTATGGCGAAGAGAAGGAGGGGTGTTTTCGATTTCATGTGTTTACTCCTTTTTGGTAATAAGGTAGACGAGGTAGAGTCCCATTGCCAATGGGAACAGGAGTCCGATTGGCTTGACCTTTCCTAGCCAAACCCCAATACCAAATACCAGAAGCAAGACTAGCAGAGCGACGACGATTTGGAGGAGGTAGTAGGCAATATCTTCTTGACTAGGTGACACACGCAGGCTAATGGTGATAGGGACGGTGAGGAGGCTAGGAGAGGCAAAGGGCTCTGGGGCCCAATAGGAGACCAGGCAAATGCTGGCAACGAAGATATAAATGATGCAGTATAGAATGGACTGTCGTTTAGTTGATAGGTGATTCTTCATTTTTTCCTCCTCTCCATTTTCCGTTGGTTTTCTTGATCCTCCAGTCGTTTGACATAGTTGGTAGCAGAGATGACAATGCTTGCAAATAGTCCCATAAAACCAGCGTAGAAGAGGTTTTTAGGTTGAAAGAGAGTTTCGAGGACAGGTCCATTGCTGTCAAACAAGTCTGAGACACTAGAAAAAATTAAGCTGAATAGGCTGACACCAATTCCCCAACGCAAGGGGTGGCGATAGGGTCGGGCTTGCTCCTCTGGACTGATTTCTTCAGGGTCGAATTGACCAAAATCACGGTTGAGCATCTGGAAGCTGAGCACAGCGATGAGAATAAAGAGAATGGCACCGAGCAGGATAGGATACCAGGTTGCAACCTCGGTTGTATAGCGAACAGCTAGCATAAAAGCGACAGCATTGCTTATCAAAAGAAACCAGCTTAGATAGACAAAAGCAAGACCGCCAATTTCATCAGCCTGTTCCCGCCGGCATTCATCCAAGGGACCTCGCACACCGTAGAAATGTTTGATGAGCTTGGTCATCCAGGGTTTTTCTTTTTTGGAAATAGCAGAGCTACTAGTCAGATTTTGAGCTTGTTTCTGGCGATAAACTAACTGAATGTGAGTCACAATCCCCACGAAGATACCGCCTAAACAAGCTGCGAAGAAAAAGCGAGGAGTGGTCAGATTGCTTATGAAGTCCATGTCTTTGTCCATCCAGGCCCCGAAAAAGGCATTCCAGAGATACATGACCAGAGTGAAATATACAGCGAATTTCACACTAGCCCACTTGAGGCCACGTACCTCTTTCTCCGACAAATCCTCCCTATCTAGTGCAGTCAGCTGGCTGCGATAGCTTTGGAGAGCCAGATAGCTCTGAAGTCCTAGCAAGATGATTTCTAAAAAGACTGGGTAGCCGTAGCCAACCTGCTCCGGAAATCGTTCGGACAAGGAGAGAGCCAGAAGAAGAGTAAACAGGAGTCCGATGAAGAGGAAGATGAAGGCCATATTGCCCAATCTCATGACCTCTTTGCGGCGAAATTCATCCAGCGGACCTGCGATGCCGTAAAATCGTTTGATGAGCTTGTTTTGAAAGGTTTCCTTGTTCATAGCCTGTCTCCTTAGTTGAGATTGTACCGTTTGATGAGGTAGGGTGTGATGTGATGAGTCGCTAGGAAGTAGACCAATCCCATAATGGCAACCTGAAGCCAACTGGTCAGTTTACTTGCTTGAGCAAGGAAATGGTCCAAGCCATAATCAGCGATATTCCAAATGGCCATCAGAAGAAGGAAGAGAATGGTTGAGAGGCTAGAGCGTACGAGAGTTCTTTTGTTTTTCATAGTGTTCTCCTTTCTTTAATCAATCCAAAAAAGGCTGTTGAGGTCGGTCTGTAGGATCTTGGCTAGGTTGATGCAGAGGTCCAGCGAGGGGTTGTATTTGTCATTTTCAATCATGTTAATGGTTTGACGTGAGACTCCGATAGCCTTGGCTAATTCCAGCTGGGACAGGCCGAGTTCCGTTCGGAAGGATTTGACACGATTCATATGACCTCCTATCTTATGTCACATATATGCGACATCTCTGTATAAAATTTTTTGAGGACGTCTCCTCTATTTTTGTCAAATATATCTGACACGGTTCCTAATGTTATTATAAGAAAATATTAAAAATATGTCAACTATAATTGACATATTTTTTGTAAAAAGTTTGCAACATGGTTTAAGCTGATTTTATGGTACAATAGATAAGATATGAACAAGGAATTTAATCACACGACGGTTCTCTTGCATGAGACCATCGACATGCTAGACATCAAACCAAATGGAATTTATGTGGATGCGACACTGGGTGGGGCAGGGCATAGCGAGTACCTGCTAAGCCAGCTGACAGAAGGTGGGCATCTTTATGCCTTTGACCAGGATCAGACGGCCATTGACCATGCCCACATCCGCCTGGCTCCCTATATTGAAAAGGGACAGGTTACCTTTATCAAGGATAATTTCCGCAATCTAAGGGCGCGTTTGGCTGAGCTGGGTGTGACGGAGATTGATGGGATTTGCTATGATTTGGGTGTTTCCAGTCCCCAGTTGGATGAGCGAGAGCGTGGCTTTTCCTATAAACAAGATGCGCCGCTGGACATGCGGATGAACCGAGAAGGGCATTTGACGGCCTATGATGTGGTCAATAGCTATGACTACCATGACCTGGTGCGGATTTTCTTTAAATATGGTGAGGATAAATTTTCCAAGCAGATTGCTCGTAAGATTGAACAGGCGCGTGCGTTCAAGCCGATTGAAACAACGACTGAGTTAGCAGAGCTGATCAAATCTGCCAAACCAGCCAAGGAACTCAAGAAGAAGGGACATCCTGCCAAGCAGATTTTCCAAGCCATTCGGATTGAGGTCAACGATGAGTTGGGAGCGGCAGACGAGTCTATTCAGCAGGCCATCGATTTGCTGGCGGTGGGAGGACGGATTTCGGTCATTACCTTCCATTCTCTGGAGGATCGCCTAACCAAGCAATTGTTCAAAGAGGCTTCGACAATTGATGTTCCCAAAGGCTTACCCTTTATCCCAGATGATTTGAAGGCACCACTTGAATTGGTCATAAGAAAGCCAATCTTGCCAAGTCAAGAAGAATTAGACAGTAACAACCGTGCGCATTCAGCCAAATTGCGCGTAGCAAAGAGAGTGCATAAGTAGGAGTAAGCTATGTTGCAGGAAAAACGTAGAGAAACGACCATGCGTCTGATTAGTGAAAAAATCAAAACCTTTAACCGCGTTGAAAAGGCTTTTTATGCTAGCCTGATATTTACAGCGTTGTTCTTGGCTATTGGGGTTATTTTCATCCAGACCAAGCTCTTGCAGGTGCAGGGCGAAATGGCACGGGTCAATCAGCAAATCAACTCCAAGCAGGTCGAAATTGACGATACTAAGCAGGCTATCCAGGAATTGACGCGCTCGGGTCGATTGATGGAAATTGCTGAAAAAGAAGGATTGACCTTAAACAATAATAATGTAGGGGTTGCCGAATAATGCAGACGAGACGAAAGAAATTATTACGGTACATATTGAAACAACGCTACCGGCCTTCGCAGAACAGGCGTAGGGTCGGTCAGAACCTGATTTTACTCAGTATTTTTACCTTTTTGGTTTTCCTTATCAACTTTGCTATCATTATTGGGACCGACTCCAAGTTCGGAGTGGATTTGTCAGTGGCCGCTAGTCGTGTGCACCAGCAAGAGGTAATAGTTCAAGCAAGGCGTGGGACCATCTATGATCGACTGGGCTTCCCAATCGCAGAAGATTCGACCACCTATACGGTCTATGCAGTCGTTGATAAGAATTATGTATCAGCTTCCAATGAGATTTTATATGTAGAGTCGAGCCAATTCTCCAAGGTGGCTTCTATTTTTAAAAATCTTCTAGATATTGATGAGGAGTATGCTCTCAAGCAGTTGAAGCAGCCAGAATTGAGCCACATTTACTTTGGTGCTAAGGGGAAAAATATTTCCTACAATACCATGATGACCATTAGTCAGGAAATGGAAGCGGCCGGCATCAAGGGCATTAAGTTTAACATGAGCCCTGGTCGAATGTATCCAAATGGAAATTTTGCTTCAATTTTCGTGGGGTTGGCTAACCCGGTTGAAAACAAGGATGGTAGTCATAGTTTACAGGGTGTGAGCGGTATGGAATACTACCTTAATGATATTTTGGCAGGTCAAGATGGTAAAGTACTTTATGAGAAAGATAATTTAGGTCGTCTTTTACCAGGGACGGAAAAAATTCAGACACAAGTGGTTAATGGTCAAGATGTTTATACGACCCTATCTGCTGATTTGCAACGTTCGCTAGAAACCAACATGGATATTTTCTTTGATAAGACAAAGGGAAAATATGCCAGTGCAACCTTGGTATCAGCCAAAACTGGTGAGATTTTAGCAACAACTCAACGACCAAGCTATGATGCGGATACAAAAGAAGGGTTAGCTGATAAAGATTTGCTCCAGTACTCCCTTCTGTATCAGGCCGCTATGGAGCCAGGTTCGACCATTAAGGTCATGACCTTGGCATCAGCAATCGATAGCAATGTCTTTGATCCTAATCAGATGCTTGTCAATAATGGCTATACCATTGCGGATGCAACGGTTAACGACTGGACGGTCAATGGGGGAGAGTCTGCTGTTTCCCTCAATATGGCCCAGGCATTTGCCCTATCCAGTAACGTCGGGACGATCATGTTGGAACAAAAAATGGGCAATGAGAAATGGTTGGATTACCTAGCCAAGTTCCGTTTTGGCTATCCGACACGTTTTGGAATGGGGTCTGAAAGTGCAGGCCTCCTGCCGGGCGACAACATCGTAACCATTACCATGTCTTCATTCGGTCAGGGTATTTCAGCGACTCAGGTCCAGATGTTGCGGGCCTTCTCGGCTATTGGTAATGACGGAACCATGTTGCAACCCAAGTTCATCTCAGGCTTGTATGATCCAAATTCCGATTCGGTGCGTATTGCCAAACCTGAAGTGGTTGGCCATCCTGTATCTGAAAAAGCAGCTTCAGATACACGGGATTACATGATCACAGTTGGGACTGATCCAGTTTTTGGTACGCTCTATAACAAGTGGACTATGTCTCCTGTTATTCAGGTTAATGGTTATGATGTGGCAGTAAAATCAGGTACTGCCCAGATTGCCAAGGAAGATGGAACGGGTTACATTGATGGTCGATACCTTCAGTCAGTCGTAGCCATGGTTCCAGCTGAGGATCCAGAATTTATTATGTATGCAACCGTGAGAGAGCCAGAATCCTATACTGGAATGGAGTGGGAGGATATATTTAATCCAATACTGAAAGAGGCTATGTTATTGAAAGATAATTTAAACTTGGATAATGTTGCTCCTTCATTGCAGTTTGTGGAAAATGAAACAGAATTTAAGTTACCAGATGTTATTGGTCAAGGCCCAGGCACAACTGCTGAGGAATTGCGTCGTTATTTAATTCAGCCAGTTATTGTAGGGAATGGTTCCGAAATAAAGAAAGTATCTGTAGATGTCGGAACAAATCTTTCTTCAAACCAGCAAATTCTCTTGCTGACAGATTCAGTAGAAGATATGCCTGATTTATATGGTTTGACAAAAGAAAATATGGATATTCTTGCAGAATGGCTAGGTCTTGAAGTCACTTATGAAGGAGCAGGTTCGATGGTTGTTGAACAGAGTATTGAGTTTGGTACAAAAATCAGTAAACACAAAAAAATAACGATTACACTAGGAGAGTAAAATTAAAATGCAATTTTCACTATTATCGGGATTGGTTGCTTTTTTAGCAACGGTGATTCTGATACCACGTTTTATTACCTTTTATCAAGCCAAACGCATCGAAGGTCAGCAGATGCATGAGGATGTGAAGCAACATCAATTTAAGGCAGGAACTCCTACAATGGGAGGCACTGTATTTCTAGTTGTTTCTGTTCTTGTCACTTTAATCTTTGCAGCTAGTTTTCAAATGCTCACTGGTGGTGTCTTAGGCATTCTCTTCATACTAGCCCTTTATGGACTAGTTGGATTTTTGGATGATTTCTTGAAAATTTTCCGTAAAATCAATGAGGGACTCAATCCCAAACAAAAGCTAGCCTTGCAAATCTTGGGTGGACTAGTTTTCTACTTTGTCCATGTACGAGGTTCAGGTGGTGGTGAACTTAATGTTTTTGGGCATATTATCAATTTAGGAGTACTCTATCTACCATTTGTTTTGTTCTGGTTAGTCGGTTTTTCTAATGCAGTCAATTTGACTGATGGCATTGATGGTTTGGCTTCTATCTCAGTTGTTATCAGCTTGTTAGCTTACTCAGTCATTGCTTACAATGAGCAGAAATTTGATATTCTTCTGGTCTGTGTAACCATGATTGGTGGTTTGCTCGGTTTCTTCGTCTATAACCGTAAACCAGCCAAAATTTTCATGGGTGACGTAGGTAGTTTGGCACTTGGTGGTATGTTGGCAACCATTTCCATTGCCCTCCGTCAAGAATGGACTCTTCTTCTAATCGGTCTGGTCTATGTTATTGAAACATCATCTGTTATGTTGCAGGTTTCATATTTCAAATACACCAAAAAACGTTTTGGAGAAGGTCGTCGTATTTTCCGTATGACCCCTTTCCATCATCATTTGGAGCTGGGTGGTTTGACAGGTAAGTCTGAAAAATGGAGCGAATGGAAGGTGGACTTCTTCCTTTGGGGTCTTGGCCTTGGAATGAGTCTATTGACGCTTGCAATTTTATATCTATAAATAACAAATACTCTCAGTCTTGGACATGTAGCTTCTAGGACGGAGAGTTTTTTCTTTGAAGACGATCTGTATAGATAAATTTTAAGTCTTCATAAATTTTATATATTGGTCAAGCCAGTTGATTCTTGGTAAACTAGTACTACTTTTGTAAAATGGAGGAAAATGACATGAAAAAGAAATGGCTTACTGGCCTCTTATCAACTGTAGCAGTTTTGACCTTGGCGGCTTGCGCCAATGGCGGAGCGTCCAATACAGGCTCTAGCTCAAAAGCTGCATCATCAGCAGATACGGAAACCTTTACCTATGCTATCGACGGCGACCCAAGTTCGACCAACCCGCTTAACACCAGCGACCGTTGGGGCTTGACCTTGACCAACTTTATCTACTCTCCATTGATTCGTATCGAGGCAGACGGTAGCTATGTCAATGAATTGGCAGAATCTTACGAGATTGCAGAAGACGGCCTTAGCATCACGGTTAAACTCCGTCAGGATGTTAAATGGTCAGACGGCGAAGCCTTTAACGCAGATGATGTTGTCTTTACTTACAATGAAAAAGTGAAGAAAGAAAATGGTGGTTCAGACGGCCTTTATATCAACGACCAACCTGTGACGGTTGAGAAGGTAGATGACTATACGGTCAAATTCGTCCTTCCAGCAGTGTCTGCACCTGCCTTGGACAATATCGTAGCAGAGACCTACATTATCCCAGAGCACATCTTTAAAGATGAGGCAGACCTGTCTGTTAACCAATTGAAGGCAACCCCTGTCGGTACAGGACCTTACAAATTTGTAGAGTACAAGAATGGTGAGTATATCAAGTTGGAAGCCAACGAGAACTACTACAAGGGTGAGGCAGAAATCGACAATCTGGTCCTTCGTATTATCGAAAGCCCAGATACGACTAAGGTTGCTCTTCAAACAGGTGAAGTAGATGCAGCCTTTGTTCTTCCGGCGGTTATCAAGGACTTGGACAAAGATACACTTGAAACTTATGCTTATAGTGAAAACCGTGTTGGCTACCTGGGTCTCAATACGACGACTGAAGAGTTGAAGGATGTCAAGGTCCGCAAGGCTATTCTCTTTGCACTAAACAAGGATGAATTCAACCAGGCAGCTTACTTGGATAAGAAATACTATGAGACACCTTATTCCTTCCTTCCAGTTGCCAACCCATACAAGACAGATGATGTTGAAAAATATGAGCAAAATGTTGAGAAGGCCAAAGAGCTCTTGGCTGAAGCAGGTGTCAGCAATCTGACCCTCAACCTGGGTTACAACTCATCTGACGCAGCACAAACCCTACAAGCAACCTTGATCCAACAGCAATTGGCTGCTATCGGTGTAACGGTTGAATTGGCTGGTGGCGATTCATCTGCCCTCTTCACAGAATTGCGCAAGGAAGGCTCAACAGCCTACAATCTCTTCCTGGGTGGCTACATCATGGGGAATGACCCAGACCAATATGCTCGTCTCTTCAAGTCAGGTGGAGCGTCTAACTACTTCAAATTGACTTCACCAGAAATTGACGGCTACTTTGCAGAAGGCGCGGTTGAGCTGGATAAGGCTAAGCGTGAAGAAATCTATGACAATTTGCAGAAAGAATTGGCTGACCAAGCGGCTATCTACCCAATTGTGGACAACAAGAAAATCTTGGCTGTTAACAAGCGTGTGAAAAATGTCGAAGAGGCTGGTTTGGTTCCAATCTTTACCTTTGAAGATCCGTCTAAATTGACGATTGAATAAGGGAGTCTTTTGTTCAACAAGACGAATGGGCCTGACTAATCTTAGTCAGCCCATTCAAACAATAGTGGGAAGTTAGGTCCGAACTTTATAAGAACCTGTATTCACAAGTAAGGTACATTTAGATAGGAAATAGTTTTTTGCACATCAAGGCCGTTTTTCTATAAATACTGACTGTATTTCTAGAAAAACGAACGCTGAGTGGCAGAAAAATAGCCTTAGCTAAAGGTGACGAGCTGTGAATACAGGTTCTAGGGTTTTGGCCGGCTCCCTTTTCGTGTTTTTGGAGGAACTATGTTTCGTTATATTGTAAAGAGGATTTTGCAGGCCATTCCTCTCTTATTACTCATTTCCTTTATCGTCTTTTCCCTGATTCAATTGGCCCCCTTTGATGTGATTGATTCCATGACAACGCCCAATATGGATCAGGAGCAAATTGACCTGCTCAAGGAACGGTATGGGCTCAACCAACCTTTCTTGGTTCAGTACGGCATCTGGCTAAAGGGCCTCTTGACAGGGGACCTTGGTTTTTCTCTGATGACCCAGCATTCAATTGGGGCGGATTTGGCGGAGAAAATTCCTAATACCATTTCGCTTGTCTTGCCTTCTTACTTGACTGCCCTAGTCTTGGCAGTGTCCTTGGGTTTGATTTCAGCCTCCCAGCGAGGGAAGTGGGTTGATAAGGTTATCGATGCCTTTGCCTCTATCGGGATTGCCATGCCGACCTTCTGGTTTGCCATGATTTTGATTTATCTCTTTGGTTATAAGTGGCGCCTCTTTCCTTTTATCGGTATGTATACCCTGGGTAAGGAAGGGGATTTTCTGGATTTTCTCTCCCATTTCACCCTGCCCTATCTGACCTTGACCATGGCTTTCCTACCAGAATTAATTCGTTTCATCCGGGCATCAGCCATTGTGGAGGTGGACAAGGACTATGTGACCGTACAAGAGGCTTTTAAGGCTAAAAAATCAGAAATCTTCGGCAAGCATGTGGCACGAAATGTCTTGATTCCTGTAGCCACCCAGGTGGGGATGGCCCTGCCTATGTTGGTGACGGGAGCTATCATTACAGAAACCATTTTTGCCTGGCCGGGAGTGGGACCTTATCTGACAGCAGCAACTAAAGCCCTGGACTATCCGGTGATTATGGCGGTTATGCTCCTGTCTGCCAGCCTTGTCATCCTGGGCAATCTCCTGTCGGATGTCTTGTATGCCCTAGTGGATCCCCGTGTCTGGAAAGGAGGAGAGAACTAATGTTGATACTCAAACAATTGAAGGCAACACTCAAAGAATCTCCCCTCTATCTCTTTTCAGTCATCTTTATCCTCTTTTTGGTAGTCCTGTCTCTCTTGGCCCCCCTTATCCCTATCGATCCCAATCTGACGGATGTGACGCAGATGAACCAGGGACCGAGTGCGGAGCATTGGTTTGGAACGGACCAGGTTGGGCGTGACTACTTTATCCGCGTTATCTACGGTGGACGGATTTCCCTTTTAGTCGGTCTCATGGCCATGGTCGCCTCGGTGACAATCGGCAGCCTGGTCGGGATAACGGCTGGTTATCTTGGCGGAAAATGGGACAATGTCATCATGCGGATTGTTGAAGTTCTGTCTTCTATTCCCTGGCTGGTTTTGGTCATCGTGCTCAGCATCTTCTTGAAACCTGGCTTGTCAACCATTATCATTGTTATTGGTGGCTTTTCTTGGATGAGCATTGCCCGAATTTTACGGGCCGAGACCATGAAAGCCAAGGTGGCAGACTATGTTGGTTATGCAGCCTTTATCGGTGTTAAAAAGCGGAAAATCATCTGGCGCCATATTTTACCAGCAATCCTCCCAACCTTGATAGTAACGGCATCGACCAGCATTTCGTCGGCCATTATGACGGAGTCTGCCCTCAGTTTCTTGGGAATGGGGATCCAGCAACCGCTGGCTTCTTGGGGAAGTCTCCTGCAAAATGCCCAGTCAACCTTGCAGAGTGCTCCACATATGGCAATCCTGCCTGGACTTTTTATCCTTCTGACTATTTATTCCTTTAACAATATCGGTGACTTGATTCGTGATTGCCTAGAAAGAGAGGTCTACTAATGACAGAGAATTTGATTAGCTTAAACAATCTGACCATTACCAATCAGAAACGGACCTCTCAAATGGTCTTGGTGGACGGTATTGACCTCAGCATTCCCAAGGGAAAAATCGTCGGTATCGTTGGCGAGTCGGGTTCTGGAAAGAGCTTGACCATGAAGTCTCTGATGGGGATTTTGCCCAGAGGTTTGGAGGCAAGTTATAGCAGCTTTGAGATGGACGGACAGGCTGTTGACAATCCCAAAGCTCTGCCCTTGTCCATGATTTTCCAGGATCCTATGACCTCTCTTAATCCCTTGCGGACCATTGGTTTTCATCTGAGGGAAGTGGTGCGTCGTTTCCAGCCAGGCTTGAGCAAGGACCAGGTGGAGACAGAAATATTATCGATTCTAGAAAAGGTTGGTATTGCGGATCCAGCTTTACGTCTCAAGCAATTTCCCTTTGAGTTTTCAGGTGGTATGCGGCAGCGGATTGTCATTGCCATGGCTTTATTAGCCAAACCCCAGCTCTTGATTGCGGATGAGCCGACAACGGCCTTGGATGTGACTATTCAGGCTCAGATTTTGGCCCTGCTCAATGAGTTGCAGGAGTCCTTTGGCTTGACCATTGCCATTGTCAGTCATGATTTCAGTGTGATTGCTGGCATATGTGACCTGGTCTATGTTATGCGTCAGGGCAAGGTGGTAGAGAAGGCTAATGTGGAGACCATTTTTGCTGAACCGCAGCATGCTTATACCCAGGCCCTACTCAAGGCAGCCCGTTTGGAAACCTTTGACGGCAGCTTGCCAGTAGATAGTCCGACCAGTCAGTTGGTTGAGGTCGGTCCGGACCATTGGGTAAGAAAGGAGCAAGCAGATGCCTAAAGATATTATGGTAGAAGTTGCTGGTGTCAGCAAGACCTATCGGAAAAAATCCTGGTTGGGTCAAGAACAGGTGGTTCAGGCCCTGAAAGATATTGACCTGTCCATTTTCAAGGGGGAAACCCTGGGCTTGGTAGGTGAGTCAGGTAGTGGGAAATCAACCCTGTCCAAGATTATTTTGGGACTGGAAACAGCCAGCCAAGGGGACATTCGTTTTCCAAGCCTATCGGATCAGGAGCTGAAAAAACAGGCCTTGCAGGTCATTTACCAAGATCCCTATTCGTCTCTCAATCCCTACCTATCAGCCTTGGAATTGGTCAAGGAACCCCTCTACGCCCTGCCCAAGGAAGAGGCGGAAAGCAAGGCCTTGGCTATTCTGGAGCGGGTGGGAATCAGTGGGGATGCGGTTCACAAGCGTCCCAAATCCTTTTCAGGTGGTCAACGTCAGCGGATTGGGATTGCACGGGCGGTCGTCTCGCAGCCTCAGTTTGTGGTCTGTGATGAGCCAACATCAGCCTTGGATGTTTCCATACAGGCGACCATTTTGGATTTGCTACGGGGCTTGCAGGATGAATTTGGTTTGACCTATCTCTTTATCTCACACGATTTGACCTTGGTGCGGCACTTTGCAGATCGGATTGCTGTCATGTATAAGGGTAGTCTAGTCGAACTGGGTTCTGCGTCAGCTATTTTCCAAAATCCCCAGCACGCCTATACCCGCTATCTGCTAAAGTCCAATCTGAGTTTGAATCCAGCTCAGGCCCGGCAGGAATTGGCTGATTTGGCAAAGAATAAGCAGAGCCACGACTTTGTCACTCAAGGTCAGTGGTTAGAGGTGGAGGAGGGACATTTTGTCCTTTCAAGCCTTGATAAATAAAATTTATAACGAGATTGAAAATCTATATTAGACGATGTTTCTTGCTCGTGATAGAATAATAAAAAATTGATAGAGAGGATTTCCTATGAAGAAGGTTGTGATTGGTATTTCGGGTAATGAGCAAGAATTTCCAAGCAAATCGGGCCGTCATTATGTGACGGTGGCGCGTGAATTATCAGACGGTGTGCGCCAGGCTGGTGGCTTGCCAATCGTGATTCCTATGGGAAATCCGGATTCGGCCAAGGATTACATTGACATGGTGGACAAGTTGATTTTATCTGGTGGTCAGCATGTAGACCCTAGCCTGTATGGCCAGGAAAAAGAGATTGACAGTGACGATTATTTGTTGGCGCGTGATGAGTTTGAATTGGCCTTGATTAAGGAGGCTCTTCGTCAGGGCAAACCGATTTTTGCGGTCTGCCGTGGGATGCAGTTGCTCAATGTGGCCCTGGGTGGTAGTCTGGAGCAGTCCTTGGAGGACCATTGGCAGAATGATTGGGCAGGAACCTCTCACCAGCTAGAAGTCGAGGGCCACAGCCGTGTCAGCCACCTCTTTGCCCAAGGTAGTCAAATCAATTCCTTCCACCACCAGCGTATCAAGGAATTGGCACCTGGTTTAGTAGCAACAGGACGTGATCCACGAGATGGGACCATTGAGGCTTATGAAAGCAAGGGCAAGCAGGCCCTATTTGGCCTTCAGTGGCACCCAGAGTTCTTGTTTGAGGATTGCCGTCAACACAGAGAACTTTTCCAATACATTGTTGATCGATTTTAAGTTAACCAGCTGCTCGTAAGAGTGGTTGGTTTTTGCATGTTTTCAAAAGCTATAGTGAAACTGGGTTTTGATATAGTTAAAACTTATAACTATCTATAAAAAATACCAATTGGTCAGATTTCATTTTCTGTGTTAAGATAAATACAGTTCAAAAATTAAGGAGATTACTTTCTATGAAACTTAAAAAATTATTTACCTTTGCAGCAACAGCTGCCCTATCCATTGCGACACTTGCAGCATGTGCTCCAGCATCTGAATCAGGTTCAACTTCTTCAGATGCAGCGGAAACAACCTTGAAGGTTGGTATCATGACGCGCAATACTTACACGACTGATGTTTGGAACAAGGTTACGGAAAATGCTGCCAAAGAAGGTGTGAAGTTGGAGTTCACAGAATTCACAGACTATTCACAACCAAACAAGGCCTTGGCTGAGGGCGATGTGGATGTCAATGCCTTCCAACACATTTTCTTCTTGGATAACTGGAACACAGAAAACGGTGAAAACTTGCAGGTTGCGGGCTACACTCTTTACAGCCCAATTCGTTTCTACTCAGGTATCGCAGACGGTAAAGACAAGTATGCAGATGTCGAAGACCTTCCAGAAGGTGCTGAAATCGCAATTCCTAACGACCCAACAAACGGTAGCCGTGCCCTCTTCTTGCTTGAGTCACTTGGCTTGATCAAGTTGGAAGTGAAAGACGGTGACTTGGCATCACTTGCTGATATTACTGAAAATCCAAAAAATATCAAAATCACTGAATTGGATGCTAGCCAAACAGCTCGTTCATTGGAATCAGTTGACGGGGCAGTTATCAACAATAACTACGCTCAACAAGCAGGTATCGATACAGACACTGCCTTGTATATCGAGGAAAAAGGTCCAAATACAAAAGTTTGGTACAATGTTATCGCTGCTCAAGACAAGTGGGAAGAGTCAGATAAGGCTGACGCGATCAAAGCCCTTGTCAAAGCATACAACACTGATGAAGTTGGTAAGTTGATTGAGGACGGCTCTAAGAAAACAGATTTCCCAATCTGGAACGAAGCAGAATAAAAAGAATTAAACAACAGGATAGAGGCTGGGAGACCCCCAGCTTCTCTTCCTATTTTTGGAGGAGGTAGAAAAAATGGGACAGACAAATGAGCAGGCACAAATCGCAGCCTTCCAGGAAGACAAGATTGTCCAGGAGGGGATTGGGCATCTGAGAAAACTGATTAGTATGAAATCTATCTTTGCCCAGCAGATTGGTCTTTTGGAGGTTGCTACTTACCTCAAGAATTTGTTTGAAAGTGCAGGGGCAGAGGTTATCTTGGACCAGTCTCATACGGCTCCTTTTGTCATGGCTCGTTTTGCAGCGACGGTGCCCAATGCCAAGACCCTGATTTTCTACAACCACTATGACACAGTGCCGGCTGATAGTGACCAAATTTGGCTCAAGGGGCAACCCTTTGAACTGACAATGGACGAGACCCACATGTATGGCCGCGGGGTGGATGATGACAAGGGGCATATTACAGCTCGCCTATCCGCCCTTCAGAGCTATCAGGCTAAGCACGACGGTCAACTACCGGTCAATGTTATTTTCATCATGGAAGGTGCTGAAGAGTCGGCATCGGTTGATTTGGATAAGTATTTGGTCAAGTACAAGGACCAGTTATCAGGTGCCGACTTGCTCATCTGGGAACAAGGTCACCGAAATGCCCTCAATCAGCTAGAAATCGCTGGCGGAAACAAGGGAATCGTGACTTTCGATGTCTCTGTCCAATCGGCAGAGCTGGACATTCATTCGTCCTATGGCGGAGTGATTGACTCCGCTAGCTGGTATCTCTTGTCCGGCCTCCAGTCCCTCCGAAGTCCAGATGGTCGTGTCCTGGTGGATGGTCTCTATGACCAGGTTCAGGAGCCGAATGAGCAAGAGTTAGCCTTGGTAGAGGAGTTCGCCCTAACCAGTCCTGAAAATCTTACGGAGATTTACAGCTTGACCCTGCCAACACTCTTGGAAGAGCGAAAAGCATTTTTGAAACGCCTTTATTTTGAGCCGTCCATTACCATTGAGGGTCTTTCTACAGGCTATCTGGGCCAGGGAGTCAAGACCATTATTCCAGCCCAGGCTTCTGCCAAGATGGAGATTCGTCTGGTACCGGATTTGGATCCTCAGGATGTGCTGGACAAGGTCCGTCAACAGCTGGTGAAGAATGGCTTTGACAGGGTTCAGGTCGATTTCACCCTAGGTATCAAGAGCTACCGTAGCGACATGACTGCGCCAGCCATTGCCAAAGTTATCGAGTTAGCTAAAAAGTTGACGGTTGACGGGGTTTCGGTGTTGCCAACCTCGCCGGGGACAGGCCCTATGCATACAGTCTTTCATGCCCTGCAGGTGCCAATTGCTGGATTTGGACTGGGCAATGCCAATAGCCGAGACCATGCGGGCGATGAAAATGTAAAAATTGCTGACTATTATAGTCATGTTCAACTAATTGAGGAGTTAATAGCAAGTTATGAGTAAGGAAATGATTAAGCTAGATAATATCGATGTGACCTTTCATCAGAAAAAGCGCACGATTGAGGCGGTTAAGGATGTAACCATCCATATTAACCAAGGCGATATTTATGGAATTGTCGGCTATTCTGGGGCGGGGAAATCAACCCTGGTCCGTGTTATCAACCTCTTGCAGGTGCCGACAGCAGGTAAAATCACTATTGATGAAGATGTGATTTTTGAAGGTGATAAGGTTACGTTGACACCAGCCCAACTGCGAATCAAACGCCGTGAAATTGGGATGATTTTCCAGCATTTCAATCTGATGGCCCAGATGACTGCTGCGGAAAATGTGGCTTTTGCCCTCAAGCATTCTGGCTTGACCAAGGAAGAAAAGGCAGCCAAGGTTGCCAAGCTCTTGGACCTGGTTGGTTTGGCGGACCGAGCAGAAAACTATCCGTCTCAACTTTCAGGTGGCCAAAAGCAGCGGGTCGCTATTGCGCGTGCCCTTGCCAATGATCCTAAAATCTTGATTTCTGACGAGTCAACCTCTGCCTTGGACCCTAAAACAACCAAGCAGATTCTGGCTCTCTTGCAAGAACTCAATGAGAAATTGGGCTTGACCATTGTCATGATTACCCATGAGATGCAGATTGTCAAAGACATTTGCAACCGGGTGGCGGTGATGCAGGATGGTCAGTTGATTGAGGAAGGATCTGTTCTTGAGATTTTCTCACATCCTAAGCAGGAATTGACCCAGGACTTTATCAAAACAGCAACAGGAATCGATGAAGCACTGGTCAAAATTTACCAGCAGGGGATTGTGCAAAATCTGCCGGAAGACAGTCTTCTGGTCCAACTCAAGTATTCGGGTGCCAGCACGGATACGGCTATTGTCAATGATTTGTATAAGATGTACCAGGTGACATCCAATATTCTTTACGGAAATATTGAGATTTTGGACCACACGCCAGTGGGTGAGCTAGTCGTTATCTTATCAGGTGAACCTGCCCAATTGCACCATGCCTTGGAGGCTGTGGCAGAGGCACAGGTAGAAGTGACTGTTTTGAAGGGAGCACAAGATGAATCAGTGGATTGAAACAACATTTGAAAATGTGATAAAAATGGGCTGGGATACGCCTTACGGTTGGTTGCCAGCCATTCAGGCGACCATTTATATGACCTTCTGGTCCTTTATCTTTGGAGGCCTTTTGGGCTTGGTCGGAGGTCTTCTTTTGGTATTGACAGGCCCTCGTGGCATTTTGGAAAACAAGTATGCGTTCTGGATTTTGGACAAGGTGGCCTCTCTTTTTCGGGCGGTTCCCTTTATCATCCTTTTGGCTGTCCTCAACCCTGTAACCCGTGCGATTGTAGGAACAGGTATCGGTCTCAAAGCTGCCTTGGTCCCTCTGTCCCTGTCTGTATTTCCATTCTATGCCCGTCAGGTTCAGGTTGTCTTGTCAGAGTTGGACCGGGGTGTGATTGAGGCAGCCCAGTCAGTAGGAGCCACTATTCCTGATATTATCAAGGTTTACCTACGCGAAGGTCTGCCAGACTTGATTCGTGTAACAACCCTGACTCTGATTTCCCTGGTTGGTTACACCGCTATGGCAGGTGCCATTGGTTCCGGTGGCCTAGGTAACGTCGCTATTTCCTATGGTTATAACCGTTCGGATGATGATGTAACCTTGGTTGCGACACTCCTCATCTTGATCATGATCTTCTTCATCCAGTTTGTCGGAGATTTTGTGACCAAGAAAATCAACCATCGTTAATAGACAGAAAACAAAGATGTTGGCTAATGGTTGATATATCTTTGTTTTTTTCATATCATAAATAAAAAAGAGGTGAATAGTATGGAATTTGAAAAATTAGTGCGGGGTGAGCCGGGGCAATATGTGGCATCCAGCGGTGCCATTAAAGAATTGCCAGCAAGATTGGTAATCTTCAAGCAGCCGGTCATTGTGACAGGGCAGAAATCCTATGCGGCCTTTGTCAAACACGGTGGCAATCAACCCAATTGGCCGGTGCTCTTCTATGACCAGACAGCCAGTCATGAAGATATGAATCGCTTGGCAGAAAAGGCTAAAAGTCTAGGTGCGGATGTCTTGATTGGCGTAGGTGGCGGCAAGGTCATGGATACGACCAAGGGGACAGCCGACCGTCTGGGTATTGAGGCGGTTTTTGTACCGACCCTGGTTTCTACCTGTGCCTGCTCGACCCCGCTCTTGGTGGCCTATCATCCAGACCATACCTTCAAGTCTATTGATTACTGCCAACGGTCGGGTTTTATGACGGTGGTGGATTATGACCTGCTGTTGGATTCGCCACGGGAGTTTTTCATTTCAGGCATTTCGGATACCCTGGCCAAATGGTATGAGCTGGAGGCGATTCACAGAGGGAAAAATCGTGCGGACCTGCCTGCCCTTGTTCAACTGGCGCTAGCGACAGCCAAGGTCTCGCTGGATATTTTACTTCAGGACACGGAGACAGCTGTTGCGGATTTTGACCAGAACAAACTAAGTCCAGCCTTTCAGCGGATTGTGGATACGACCTTTGCCATTGCGGCTAATGTCGGCTGTCAGACCAGCGACTATGTATCGGGGGCTCACGCTCTTCATAATGGATTGACCCTGCTCCATGAAACCCACTGCATTGCCCATGGACTCAAGGTTTCTTATGGGATTTTGGTGCAATTATGCCTGACGGGTGACAGGGATGAGGTCAGAAAACTCCTGCCTTTTTACCAAAAGAACGGCTATATCTTTTCTTGGAAACAGCTGGGTGTGACGGAGGATAGGGCAGCTGCTATGCAAAAGGTGGCTGAGTTTGCGACCTCTAGCAAGGAAAGCTACATCAATATTGATCAGAATATTCAAACTCAGGATGTGGTTAAGGCCATGTTGACCTTGGAAAGTCTGGTGGAGGAAGTCTATGGCTAGAAAAATCGGTATCATAGGTCTGGGCCATGTCGGAGCCACCCTCCTGCATGATTTGGTGGCAGGCAATCTCTTTGACGACTATGTCCTGATTGACAAAAATGAAGAGAAACTTGCGGCAGATATTCTGGATATGGAGGACCGTGTGGCCAATACGGGGCAGTCTGCCACTTTCATTGCCAATGATTACAGTGCTCTATCGGACGCAGATATTATCGTGTCGAGCCTTGGGAAAATCAGTCTCCAGGCCAATGCAGCCAATAGTCGCTTTGCGGAACTGCCTTTTACTAGTCAAGAGGTCAAAGAAGTCTCGAGCAAGTTGGTTGCTTCAGGTTTTTCTGGTATTTTGATTGTCATTACGAATCCCGTCGATGTCATCAGTCAGCTCTATCAGACCTATACTGGTTTTCCTCGCAATCGGGTGATTGGCACAGGTACCTTACTAGATACGGCCCGGATGAAACGTGCGGTGGGGCATCGATTTGGGGTCTCTCCGACGGCCATCTCAGGCTACAATCTAGGTGAGCATGGCAATTCCCAATTCACTGCATGGAGTCAGGTGGCGGTGGCGGGTCAGCCTATTCAGGCACTTTTGCACCAGAAAGAGATGGACCAGCTGGCAGAGGAGGCGCGCATGGGCGGACACACCGTATTTTTCGGCAAGGGCTATACCAATTTTGCCATCGCAGCGGCGGCCAAACGCTTGGTTGAGGCGGTTTTGGGCAATAGCAGAGCAGTGCTACCGGTTTCTCATTACCAGCAAGAGTACGGGGTTTATCTAGGTTATCCAGCAGTCATCGGCAGAGAGGGCATTGTAGACAGGGTGCGACTAGACTTGACACAGGAGGAATGTGACCTCCTAGCAGCATCTGCAAAGCAAATCAGTAGTCGAGTAGAGATTGCCCAGACAGGAGACTGGGATAGCTTGAGTTTGTGATATGGTAGTAGACAAAGCCCAGTAAATCTGCTATACTATTCAACAAGAAAGAAGGTTGTTTCAGCATCTTTGTTTAGCGAGCTTGGGAGAGTGGGAGCCGAGCCGGGGTGGAAATAATTGGCGCTTTCAGTGAAAAAATTATATAAAATGAAGTAATAAATTAGGGTGGAACCGCGTTCTCAACGCCCCTATGTCGCAAGGCAGGGGGGAGAGAAGGTGGTTCTTTTTCTGTTTTACCAGAGATGAAAGAGAAGATATGAAGAATTTTTATCTAGTGGATAGCCAAGAACAGCTGTTTAACTATCAGAAATTTGTCTCAAAATACGAGGCAAAATGGCATGACTATATCCATTTTCTAAGGAAGGAATATCAAGTTCGTGATTTGCCCCAAGCCCTTATCTGGGCAAATGAAGAAGCCGCAAGAAAATTACTTGGCCAAAGTCCCGTACCAGCCTACACTAATGATATCCGCATGGTCATGACACCAGACTTAGCAGTTTGGAAAAAGATTTACCAGCATCAACTAGATAGCTACGAGAACAGCCCAGACTTGCAGACATTGAGTGCTCACTACAAAGGTTTGTCGGAAAATCATCTGTTGCAAATTATCGGTCATGAGCTGGCGCATTGGTCAGACCTTTTTCTGGATGACTTTGCGGACTATGATGCAAACATCTGGTTTGAAGAGGGCATGGTCGAGTACATCAGCAGACAGTATTTTTTGACAGAAGAAGAGTTTGCTCAAGAGCGGTTTTGTAATCAGCTCTTGGTTGGCCTCTTTCAAGAAAAACACGGCTGGCATTCCTTGGATTCTTTTGGAAAATCCACTTACGAAGGAAATTACGCGAGTATTTTTTACGAGTACTGGCGAAGTTTTCTCACCATTGACCAGTTAGTAGAGAAAGTAGGTTCGGTCCAAGCACTTTTTGAAACCTATTATAAATGGGCACAGTCAGACCAAAGCATTTCGCTACTCAACTGGTTTGTGCAGGAAGAATTATTAGAAAAAGAAATTTAAAAAGAAACAGGAGTAACTTATGTCAAAGAAACTTACTTTCCAGGAAATTATCCTGACCTTACAACAATTTTGGAATGAGCAGGGTTGTTTGCTCATGCAGGCTTATGATACGGAAAAAGGGGCGGGGACTATGAGTCCCTACACTTTCTTGCGTGCTATTGGTCCTGAGCCATGGAATGCGGCTTATGTGGAGCCTTCTCGTCGTCCTGCGGACGGTCGTTACGGAGAAAACCCAAACCGTTTGTATCAGCACCACCAATTCCAAGTGGTGATGAAACCATCTCCATCTAATATCCAAGAACTCTACTTGGAGTCTTTGGAGCGTTTGGGCATCAATCCTTTGGAGCATGATATTCGTTTTGTTGAGGATAACTGGGAAAACCCGTCAACAGGCTCAGCTGGTCTGGGCTGGGAAGTTTGGTTGGACGGTATGGAAATCACGCAGTTTACCTATTTCCAACAGGTTGGCGGCTTGGCGACAGGCCCTGTCACAGCCGAAGTAACTTATGGTTTGGAGCGCTTGGCTTCCTACATTCAAGAGGTTGACTCCGTTTACGATATTGAGTGGGCTGACGGTGTTAAATACGGTGAAATCTTCATCCAGCCAGAGTATGAGCATTCAAAATACTCCTTTGAAGTATCCGACCAAGACATGCTCCTTGAAAACTTCACCAAGTTTGAGAAAGAAGCAGAGCGGGCTTTGGAAGAAGGCTTGGTTCACCCAGCCTTTGACTATGTGCTCAAATGTTCTCACACCTTTAACCTGCTCGATGCCCGTGGTGCTGTGTCTGTAACCGAACGTGCAGGCTACATTGCCCGTATCCGTAACCTAGCTCGTGTCGTTGCTAAGACCTTTGTGGCTGAGCGTAAAAAATTAGGCTTCCCACTTTTAGACGAAGCAGCACGAGCAGAATTGTTGAAGGAGGACGCAGAATAATGACAAAGAATTTACTTGTTGAACTTGGTTTGGAAGAAATCCCTGCCTACATCGTAACCCCAGCCATGCACCAGTTGCGTGACCGCATGGCGACTTTTTTGACAGACAATCGCTTGGCTTTTGACAGCATTGATGTTTTTTCAACGCCACGCCGTTTGGCTGTTCGTGTGCGTGGTTTGGCAGACCAGCAGACGGATCTTACAGAAGATTTCAAGGGTCCTGCTAAGAAGATTGCCTTGGACGCAGATGGGAACTTCACCAAAGCTGCTGAAGGCTTTGTCCGTGGTAAAGGCTTGACGACAGCTGACATCGAGTTTCGCGAGATCAAGGGCGAAGAGTATGTCTATGTGACCAAGCATGAGGCGGGTCAGCCAGCTAAGGCAGTTTTGGCGGGCATTCCAGAGGTCTTGAAGGCTATGACCTTCCCTGTCAGCATGAACTGGGCGTCCAACAAATTCGCCTACATCCGTCCTGTCCACACCTTGACCGTTCTCTTGGACGATGAAGCATTGGATATGGATTTCTTGGACATTAGATCAGGTCGCATCAGTCGTGGTCATCGTTTCCTTGGAAATGAAACAGAGATTGCAAGTGCAGATTCTTACGAGGCTGACTTGCGTGCACAGTTTGTCATTACAGACCCCGCAGAGCGTCAAAATATGATTATCGAGCAAATCAAGGCTATCGAGGACAAACACAATGTGACAGTCGAAATTGATGAAGATTTGCTCAATGAAGTTCTCAACTTGGTCGAGTACCCAACTGCCTTCATGGGTTCTTTTGACACTAAATATTTGGAAGTACCAGAAGAAGTCTTGGTTACTTCTATGAAAAATCACCAACGTTACTTTGTGGTGCGGGATAAGTCTGGCAAACTCTTGCCAAACTTCATCTCCGTCCGTAACGGGAATGACCAGTACCTTGACAATGTCATCAAAGGAAATGAAAAAGTCTTGGTGGCTCGTCTGGAAGATGGCGAATTCTTCTGGCGTGAAGACCAAAAACTCAAGATTGCTGACTTGGTGGAACGCCTCAAAGTCGTGACCTTCCATGAGAAAATCGGCTCACTTTACGAGCATATGGAACGCACCAAGGTCATCGCAGAAAAACTGGCTGACTTGGCAGGTTTGTCTGCGGATGAAAAAGCAGATGTTGTACGTGCGGCGGATATCTACAAGTTTGACCTCTTGACAGGCATGGTCGGAGAGTTTGATGAATTGCAAGGGATTATGGGTGAGAAGTATGCTCTTCTTGCAGGGGAAAAACCTGCGGTGGCAGCAGCTATCCGTGAGCACTACCTGCCAAACTCTGCAGAGGGTGAATTGCCTGAAAGCAAGGTCGGTGCGGTCTTGGCACTGGCTGACAAATTTGATACCCTCCTATCTTTCTTCTCAGTAGGCTTGATTCCTTCTGGCTCAAACGACCCTTACGCTCTTCGTCGTGCAACACAGGGTATCGTGCGGATCTTGGAAGCCTTTGGTTGGGAAATTCCATTGGATCAGCTGATTACGGAGCTCTACAGCTTGAACTTTACTAGTTTGACTTATGACAACCAGCCAGCTGTGATGGACTTCATCCGTGCTCGTGTAGAGAAGATGATGGATAAGGCCATTCCGAAAGACATCCGCGAGGCTGTGCTTGCTAGCTCAACTTTTGTCGTTAGACTGCAACTGGCAGCCAGCTCTGCTATTTTCCAAAAATCAAAAGAGGCTGACTACAAGGAAGCCGTGGAAAACTTGTCACGGGTCTTCAACTTGGCTGAAAAGGCAGAGGCGACTGTCATTGACGAGGCCCTCTTCGAAAACGACCAGGAAAAAGCCCTTGCTGCTGCAGTGGCAGGCTTGGAGTTGACAGAAGACATGGCGGGCAACTTGGACAAGCTCTTTGCTCTTAGTCCAGTCATCGCAGCCTTCTTCGACAATACCATGGTCATGGCGGACGACGCAGCGGTCAAAGCCAACCGCTTGGCACTTTTGAAATCATTAGCGGATAAGGCGGCTGTAGTAGCAGTCTTCAATCTCTTGAATAGTAAGTAGGAGGTATTCATGGAACAAGCAAAAATCGATCGCATCAATGAACTGGCCCGCAAGAAAAAAGCAGAAGGCTTGACAGAGGAGGAGCTGCAGGAACAGGCAGCTCTTCGCGAGGAGTACATCGAGGGTTATCGCCGTAGCGTGCGTGCCCATGTTGAAGGTATCAAGGTTGTCGATGAAGACGGCAATGATGTGACACCTGAGAAACTCCGTCAAGTCCAACGTGAAAAAGGCTTGCACGGACGTAGTTTGGATGATCCTAATTCCTAAGACAAAGAAAAGGCTTGAGTTTCGGCTCAAGTCTTTTGCTATATATAATTTAATTCCTTCGGCAGGGCGACGGTTTCTTGCCCCTCTTTATCGAATACCAATACTGTTGACGGGAAGAAGGGGTCGAATTTGTTTTGGAAATCAATGGTGAGAACCTCTTTATAGCCTTCCTGTGAAAAGGTAATGCTGAGTTTGCCCTTGCGATTTTTCAGGGAGAAGCGCAGAACCTTTTTCAAAGGCAGGACTCCTTTTAAATAATTATCAATGATAAACCAAAAATGGTCGATCACTTCGCCAGGAAGGGAAGTGACAACGCCGAAGCTGGCATAGCGCCCTTTTGTCTCTTGAAATGCCATAGTGACCTCCTCTCAGGTAAGAAAAAAGCCTGAAAAACAGGATTTTCTTTATGAATGACTTTATCGATTTCGCAGTTCTAAATAGCGTTTGTACCAAATGTTGACATAGGCTGGAGAAAAGGGACCACGCTGATTGTTGATCCAGTCTACCAGGATTTTGACATTTTCCTTCAAGATATAGTCAATATCTGTCGAATAATTCATTGATTTCCGGTGGCGCTCGTACTCATCTACATCCAGCAATCGCTTTTCTCCATCCGCAAAGACTTTTACGTCTAGGTCATAGTCGATGTACTTCAAAGCCTCATTGTCTAGGACATAGGGGCTGGCAAGGTTGCAGTAGTAAGAAACCCCGTTCTCTCGAATCATGGCGATGATATTGAACCAATATTTTTTATGGAAATAGACAATAGCAGGTTCTCTTGTCACCCAACGTCGACCATCATTTTCAGTGACTAATGTATGATTATTGACTCCAATGATGGCATTTTCTGTTGTTTTTAGTACCATGGTGTCACGCCAGGCGCGATGAATTTCACCATCATGTTTATAACTTTGAATTGTAATAAAGTCGCCTTCTTTTGGTAATTTCACCTTGTTACCAACTTTCTACTATTACAATTTATCTTGACTATTATATCATATTTTTGGCACCTTGGCGAAATTTTTGTCATAGATAGTCGCGTAAAGCCGAACGAATGTCACCATAATCATAGCCTTTTCGGGCCAGGGCTTGGGTCAGACGTTGTTGAAGCTCATAGCCTTCATATTTTCGGCTATATTTGCGGTATTGCTTGTCCAGTTCTTTTTCCAACAAATCGGCTTCTGCCTCCTCATCACTGTCCAAGTCCAAGTTAGCTACCACGCTTTTGGCCAGTTCATAGGAGAATCCCTTAGTCACCAGTCCTTGGGCAATCTTATCCTGCAGGGCGCGGAGAGGCAATTTGTGGCCATATTTTCGTACAATCTTGTCTCCAACCTTTGCCGCTAGCTCAGAAAAGTCTGTATCAGTCAGTGCCTGGTCAATCAGGGATTTTTCAAGACCCTTGAGCTGCAATTTTTGCCGAAGGACAGCTGGCCCCTTGTCCCCGTTCAAGCTATTCTGCCGAACATAAGTTTCCGCATAGGCTAGGTCGTTGACCCAGTTTTCCTCCTCTAGATTGCGCAAAATTGCTGGGATGGTGTTCTCATCAATTTCGTACTTTCGTAGATAGTCAGCCACTTCCTTCTTGGTCCGCTGCTTAAAGGAAATAAAATAAAGAGCCAGGTTTTTCCCATAAGAAAATTGGGCAAAGTCCCGAATCTCCGCCAACTCCTGTTCAGAAATTTCCTTGTCCTTGGTCAGCATAAAGCGTACAATGGTGTCCTCAGTGATATAGAGCTTGTCTGAACTATCCAGCTCCAGCAAATAGAGCCGTTTTTTCTTTTCAATCTTTGTTACTCTCATTCTTTCATTATACAGGAATTTTCGGTAAAATAGAAACATGAATCTACAAGTAAACCAACGAATTCCTCTAAAAATCAAGCGCATGGGCATTAACGGCGAAGGTATCGGCTTTTACCAGAAAACTCTCGTTTTTGTCCCTGGCGCTCTCAAGGGAGAAGAGATTTATTGTCAAATTACCGATGTCAAGCGGAATTTTGTCCAGGCCAAGCTTCTGAAAATCAATAAAGAGTCCAAGTTTCGTGTCCAGCCAGCCTGCGAAATTTACCAGGCCTGTGGTGGTTGCCAGATTATGCACCTCCGCTATGACAAGCAGCTGGACTTCAAGCAAGATTTGCTGCTACAAGCCCTGAAAAAATTCAAACCAGCAGGCTATGAACATTTTGACATCCGTCCGACCATCGGCATGGACCAGCCCACCCACTACCGAGCAAAACTGCAGTTCCAGACCCGCTCCTTTAAGGGCAAGGTGACTGCTGGACTCTATGCAGAAGGTAGCCACCGCTTGATTGGGATTACAGATTGTCTAGTCCAAGATGAAGAAACCCAGACCATTATCAATGCCGTGTCAGACTTACTGACCAAGCATCGGATTCCTATTTACAATGAGCGAAGAGAGCAGGGGATTCGGACGGTGATGGTCCGCAGGGCCAGCCAGACTGGCCAGGTGCAGCTGATTTTCGTCACTTCTTGCCAGGTCAATTTGACGCGATTGATTGAGCAATTGACGAAGCAATTTCCTGCCATTGTCACCGTTGCCCTCAACTGGAACCAGTCCAAATCCAGCGAGATTTACGGGGAACGGACGGAGATTTTATGGGGACAAGAAGCCATTTCCGAGGCTGTTTTGGACTATGAATTTTCACTGTCACCTCGGGCATTTTACCAGCTAAACCCGCAGCAGACGGAAGTTCTCTATGGCGAGGCTGTCAAGGCGCTGGATATTGATGGGACGGAGCATCTGATTGATGCCTACTGTGGCGTCGGAACCATTGGCTTTGCCTTTGCAAGAAAGGTTCAGTCGGTTCGGGGAATGGATATTATTCCGGAAGCTATTCAAGATGCTAGAAAAAATGCTGAACGTCTGGGACTGAAAAATACCCATTATGAGGCGGGCAAGGCAGAAGATATTATTCCAAAATGGTATGAGGAAGGCTACCGGGCAGATGCCTTGGTGGTAGATCCGCCTCGAACAGGTCTGGATGATAAGTTGCTGGACACCATTTTACACTACAAGCCAGCCAAGATGGTCTATGTCTCCTGCAACGTGTCGACACTGGCCCGGGATTTGGCAAAATTGGCCAAGGTTTATGATGTAGAATACATCCAGTCAGTCGACATGTTCCCACATACTGCACGGACAGAGGCGGTTGTTAAATTGTCCAAACGAGATATCAACCATCATATTGATCTTGAAATCAATGAAGACGACCTCAAAGATATTTCTGTCAAGAAGGATGCCACTTATTCAGAAATCAAAGATTATGTCTTTAGAAAATTTGAATTAAAAGTATCTACCCTTAACATTGCACAAGTAAAAAGGAAACTTGGGATAATCGAGCGAGAGAACTATAATCACTCTAAGAAAGAAAATCAAAGAGTTCCAAATTGTCCACCCAAAAAAGAACAAGCTATCATCGATGCGTTAACTTGGTTTGGAATGATTGAGTAATTAAATAAATTAAAAAGTGCAGAATTGATCTGCACTTTTTAACGTTCATAATCATTTGTATTGCGATTTTTACTTATTTGTTCTCGGTGTAACTTTTTGTGTTTTTCGATACGTTCAAATACTTTTTTCTTATCATTTTCTGTGAGATAATTTTGAAAATCGTCGTAAAGGTTTCTTGCAGGTTGGACTTCTTTCAATAGTGAATCCATTCTTTTCTTAGCTTCTTTTTGTTCAGCAATTCGTACTGACCTCTCATGTTGAAGCTGCTCCCTGGCTCTTTTTAATTCGCCTGTCAACTGGCTAATTTTCTGTTTCAATCCTTTGACGATACTATTGTTAAAGACTTTATCAATAAAATCGTCTAAAATTTGTTTCATAGGTTTAGTATTTACTTGGTATAACATTTTTTCAAAAATTTTCAAAGGTACAACAGCGAATTTTTCTTTTTTTCCAATTAGTCCACGTTCTTCCACTTTAAAATCTTTTGTAAATAGGTAATTCTTATCCTCTTTAATTCCAATATCCTTTAATAATTGTTCGTTGATAGCATTTACAGCTTCTTCCTGTGCCAATAACAATTCAACTTTGTCAACTTTTGCTTCAAACATCTTATCTAACTTATTAACTGACTCTTGCTTTAAATGAATGGTGTTATCAAATTGTTCAATTGACTGTTCTTTTCTATTAATCTCCTGATCAAGTGTATTCAACTTCTCTTTCTTTTTTGCTAATTCTTTTTCTACGTTTGAGACCTCAGAAGTGATTTCAGCTTTAATCTCATTCAATTTCTTTTCTTTTTCTGCTTCAAGTTTAGCCATCATTTCTTTGTACTCACGCATATCTTTAATATTATTCGTACCTACTTTTTTACGTTCAACTGCCATTTCTTTCAACAAGCCCTCTAGGACTTTAATTTCGTTGTTGCGAAAAGCCATAAGTTGAAATTTTCCTTTTTCTGTAAATCCCTCTTGTTTTAATGCTTTGGAAAAGCTGGGCTGTTTAGAGAGACCATTTTTATAACCGTCTGCGATGGGAACTACATTTAAATGTAAATGCGGAGCACCTTTTTCATCCAGATGCACTACTGCATTATAAACACGGAAATGTGGATGACGTTTTTCGAAATCTTGTGCATATTTAGCTAAATATATCCCTATGTTGAGTTTATATCCTTCTGGTAATTCATCCCAATCCGCTTTTGATCCAATACCAATGATAAACTCTCTTTGTTGATCTAAGGTATCAAGTTTACCAACATGTTTATAATAATCCTTGATTTTTCGATCATTTCTTATCTGCTTTTCATTGTATTCCTGCAAAGAAGGTCCAAATTCCTTTTCATATAGCTCTCGAATATCTAATTGTTTCACTACAATATTTTGATGACTTTTATCTCTAAGAATATGTGAATGTTCTGGGCTCTTCCATTCTTTTTCTGTTAAATCTCTATTATTATGTCGAATGTTTGTCATTCTCGGATTTGTTTTAAATGAAATAGTTAATTTTGGCATCACGTATACTCCTTAAAAATTTTTCTTTAATACAGTATGCCTTAAAAACTCATTTTAAAAATTTGAGAATGAATTTATTGGGAACTATCCCTGAACCAAGTAATTAATTACTGATGTTTTATTCTTTAGGACTGAAATCTATGGAGACCAATCTCTTACTATTAGAATGAAATTGACACCTTAACGAGTCCATTATAGAAAAATGTATTGACTATTTAAGTAATCCATATTTAAGCGATTAATGGTTTTGTATAGTTGACCATTTTGGCTGTAATTTTGGATAAATAAAAAAGACCACGTTCTCTAAAATAATGAGTAAATAAAGAAGACCGTCTTCTCTAAAATAATGGGTAAATAAAGAAGTCCGTGTTCTCTAAAATAATGGGTGGATAAAGAAGTCCACATTTTCTAAAATAATGGATAGATAAAGA
>NZ_JBIMJO010000025.1:0-31102 GCF_043674095.1 Streptococcus sp. A25 | reverse complement strand
AAGTCTTTGAATTATCAAACACCTTACCAAGTTTTTCTGAGTTATATAAAAAGTCTAACTTAATTTGACAATTTAAATATTCTTCAGTTGGAAGAGGTGTTATTATTGAACCATTAAATTTATTCATACTTTCTCCAATTACTCCGAACAATCTAAGGAGTCAATAATGATAAAAATTCAGTAAATGTTGATGCAAGTTAATTCGTCTCATCAAAGATAAACTCAGGACTGAAAAATATCCAGCCCTGAAAGCCATTCCTTTAATTATTATATTTCTTTTGAAATTCTTCCATTTCTTTAAAGTTTTGAGCCTCTTTATCTGATCTCGGTTTAAAACCAAGATATTTATATTTAAAAAAGTTTCTTCTATCTGTAGGACCGTAGTTATATTTACTCCATGGTGTATAATCAAACGTAGTTGACATTCTATCACGTATAACTGAAATTACTACGGACTCCCAAGTTGGTAAATGATTGTCTTTGAATATTTTCCATAGATCATATCCTAACTCAAATTGTATATCAAACAATCTTTCTAACTGAATCTCATCAACTTTAAATTGTCCACCAATCATTAAACTATAATAGAATTTGTCATCCTTAGATGATTTAAAATCAAAATATACCCCACCGCCATCTTCAGACATCTCAATATTAATATAAATTTCACTACATTCTATTGGGATTGATTTATTTACACTTTTAATAACTTCAATAATTTTATTTTGAATATCATTTTCAATACTCATGATTAACCTCCTGCTTGATTTTTTATATTTCGGACAATTAAATCTTCATTTTCGATTTGATATCTTACTTTAAATTTATCAGGTCGTAGAGAAGTAACGCCTTCATCATATACCGGTTCAATACTAACAGATACTTTCTTCGGTGGGACTTCACTTAATGCCTACCTCCACTCTTGCTCCATATTGTACCATACACCACCACTACGATTGATATCATTATGCATCGCTACTAAGTTATCAATATCACCCGCCCCTTTAATCATGGACGCTATCAAGTGCCCACCATCATCTTCAAGTAAGCGACCAATGCCTCCAACTGTTCGTTGACTATATAGATTTCTATCTGCCGTTTCTAGCACTAAATTATCTGCGTTAACTGATGATATCCGTTCAAGAGAATCTGTTGTATATTCATAACCTTCTTCACTAACATATTTTACATTAGGAGCAAGCAGTTTTTTACCATGTGACCCTTTAATAATATGTTCTCCATGCGGCACTTCTTTCAAAGCATCAGAAGCTTTCGCCACCTCATCCACACTGCCATCCAAATTCTTGGCAAAGGCTTGGATGTTATCCGCTAGCCCAGACAATTTCCCTGGAGGCGGAGTTGGCATAAAGCCATCAATCAATTGTGGTTCTAAACCAATGTTGAGGCGGAAATTTTGTGCAGCAGTGCTGAGTGTCTCACCCGCATGACGAAGTTTACCAGCAACATTGTCAGCTATTGGTGATACCTTATCAGTCACTAGATTGTCAAGTTGTTTCCCAAAATCATCAATTTTTAAGGCAAGGTAGTGCTCTTACTTTAGAAAAATAGCAGAGCTGAAAACTAGCTCTGCTAATTACTGCTACTTCTGCACCAACAAATCATAAGGGAAATAATCTAAATTTTTCAATCGCTCATCAAAAATACCTTTGATTTTACAAGTTGCCGCCGTATCAAAAGCCCAGTAACCATAGTAACCACGATTGTCATAATGATGTGTCTCATACCAAGGTGCATCTGAATGTTCATAATACCAAAAACCTTGGGCTTTTTGAACACTGTCAAAATCATCACCAATCATATTCTGATACTCTAAAACTGAACGATATGGGACAATTTTGTCATGAAACAGATAAGCCATATAGTACTCAATCACACCATCGGTATGTGTTAATTGGTCATAAATTGATTTTAATACATCAATAAACTCTTCCTTACGCTCACTATAAAGGACTCCCAAAGCAAATATATCAACTGCTCTATAAAATGGTACACCCTCATTAGCAACCTGGTCCAAATAAATTAATGTACCTTTATAATAATCAAATAGATTATCAATCTCAACTCCAATGGAGTAGCCGATTTTGAAGAGGGTTTCATATTCTCTAACTAAGTCACGAAAATGATCCTTCAAATATTCTTTCTTTACATTAGGAATTAATGAAATATCTTCCTCTAGGTTTAATTGATAGAATTGTTGCAATCGGTAAAAATAATCCTCATTTTTCTTTTTATCTCTCATTTATGTAATCTCCTTTCACGGACGTATAATATTTTCCACCTTTACTATATAAATCCCAAAACTCTTCCAAAGACTAATGAGCTATGACTTATCTATTCTCAATCTCGGCTTTGACTTCTTCATACCATTGATTAAAAATATCAAATGAAGTTAAAGTATCAGAATTTGAATAAAATAGGTCATAAGAGTAATCTGCATGAACCTTCTTATTTACATTATCATAAATAAGTTTGATTTGGGTTGGCATGGATCTGCTGTACTTTTTACAAATTTTTTCAACCTCTTTTAAATCTTCGGTTCCAATTTTTAAAACATCAAAAATTAAATCATTGTTAGCTCTAACTCCATTTAGAGTCGCAAGTTGACGCATAGTCATCACCTCGCCATTTATGCTATAAAAAATATTAAAACTATATGAAGAATTCTCGTGTGAAGCGTATAGATATATTTTCTCAACATCACTACTCAACCTTTCGGCATACTCCAGTGATAAAGTAATCATATCTTTCTGCTTCTCTGTAAATTTATCCTCAAAAGTCATTGCTATTCTCCTATCTTAGATTTGATATACTTTCAAAAAAATCAACGCCATCAATACTATAAAAAACCTCAAAACTACTTGGTAGACCAGATGAACCATCATAACGAATCCTAATATCCACATTATGAACTTTTTTTAGGTGGTTGAGACTTGAGGGCGCTCTCCCATCTACGTTCTATCCGTCGATATTCTATCAAATTGACATCCTTGGATTGTGACAAAAGATTATCCAATTCAGGTGATCCACCAAACAAATCACCAAAGATTTGCCCTGCGTTGACAATTAGCCCTTTATTTTATCAAATCTATAGGCTACCATACCTCCTTCCTCTAGAAATAGAATTTTAACTGTTATTTTTTTTCTGAAATTCTTCCATCTCTTCAAACAATTTCATTTCTAATTCATTTTGAGGGATTTTTCCAAGATGTGTGTATTGAAAATATTTTAATCTTTGATTGGATGTATAAGAACTATTTAGCCAATCTGCATAATCAAATTCAACTTTTAATGTTGATTGATTATGTACAATAATTGTCATACATACCCATTTTTCTTGACCATGCTTATCTAACAGGTTATGTATTTCTCGTGAAATAGACATTAACTCATTAAACCCATTCATATACTCTGAAAATGAAATGTTATATTCCTCTGGAATATCATGAGAGTATTTATATTTCTCTTCCTCCTCTGAACTAATATAAAAGAATAACGTTTCTCCTTCACCATCTTGTAATTCAGTATAAATGTATAAATCTTTCCAATTAATTGGTATCATTGCATTTGTAACTTCAACCATTCTCTTTATTAACTGATTTAATTCATTTTCAAACATAGTTAACCTCCTGCTTTATAATTAACCTGACGGATTCTAATAGGCTCACATTCAATTTTATACCTGATTTTGAAACAATCTGGTCTAACTGAACTTGAACCAAAAACAGGTTCAATATTAACAGATACCTTTTTAGTAGGAACTTCACTTAGTGCTCTCTTCCATTCTTGCTCCATATCGAACCATACTCCACAACTACGATTAATATCACGATTCATAGCCACTAAGTTATCAAAATCTCCTGAGCCTTTAAACATCGAGGCAATTAAGTGCCCTCCATCATCGTCTGCTAGCCTGTCTGCACCACCAATAGTCCGCTGGCTATATAGATTTCGAGAAACCAAATCTAATATAAATTCATCTGCTTTAACCGATACAATCCGTCCTAATGAATCCGTTGTATATTTGTACCCCTGCTTACTTACATACTGAATGTCTGTAAAAGTTGTTTCTTACCATATTTACCAATTACAATATGCTCCCCATATGGTACTTTGGCATTTGCACCACTTTCCATCACATCATCCACACTGCTATCCAAATTCTTGGCAATGGCTTGGAGGTTATCCGCTAGCCCAGACAATTTTCCTGGAGGTGTAGTTGGCATAAAGCCATCAATCAATTGTGCTTCTATACCAATGTTGAGGCGGAAATTCTGTCCTGCAGTGCTGATTATTTCATCGGCAAGACGAAGTTTACCAGCTATATTATCAGCTGCAGAGGCTAGTTTACTTTATTATCTAGACTTCATATGAGGCAGTTCCAATCAATTCAAGAAAAAAATTATCCGTTTCTTTTCTTAATATTCGTTTATCATAGGAGTAATCATATATCAAAATTATAGTATTGTACTCTCTTCCTGTTTCTAAAAACTGCTGTATTATCTGATTATCATATGAAAATCCATCAAGTAAAACAAATAATGCTACTTCTTTGTTTTCAATCCAGTCACTTTCTATTAAATATCTATCATAAAAACCTAGATGAAAATCTTTCTCAAAATTGGAGTCAATACTGTCTCCATCGTCGGTATATCCAACATACAAATATTTTTTTAAATCTTCAGCAGATTGAAAATTTCCAAGCCATAATGTTACTCTTTGCATCTCATATCTCCTTAATCCTATTGGTAAGTCTAAAATACCGTTTTCATACGTCGTTTCGCCCACTCATTTAACTCAACTACAAAATCCTCATATGCGCTCGCAGAATCAATAATTTTTAAAATTTCGTTATGAGCTTTAGTTGATCCTCGTCCTCCATGGCGACCAGGAGGATTTATGAACTCTACATCTATAGTCAAAGTTCTCATCTCTTTTATATCGTCCATCGAAACACCCCAATTTCGATAACCTCATTAATCACAAATTTAGAATTTGAATATAGTAGTAATTCAAGCTCACTCGGATATTGACTTATTTGATTTTACATAGAACCCTTGCGGCCACTGGTAAATCATTAACAACCCAATCTAGAGCAGTGTCGAATGTCTTTGTTGGAGAAGAAAAAGAAGCTGTAGATCCTTCGTAGAGCATGGTGACTTGACTGACTTTATCAAGTTGTTCTTGAGTAGTTTTTTTCGGCAACTTTATATCTGTTATGACATAGGCTTTGAAACTGAACCGGTCTTTTCAACTTCTGCAACATAGCCGATGGTTGTTTTTCCCTCATCTATTGTAACAGGCTGACCGAATTTCAGTCGGCTATTATATTCTTCTTCAGCAATTTGCTGTCTTTGATAGTCTGTGTAATTTTTCATAAAATAGTCCTATTTTAATAAATTATCTAGTTCTTCTGAGTAAGTTACGCCCCCGGCTCTAAGTTCGTCAGACGAGATGCGACGATTCAGGGATATAGTGACTTCTAGATTCGAATTCTCATTTATCAGCAAACTCACAAATATTCCTCCCATAGGATTTTTCTGCAAACTATCGTAATCTACCACATAGGATTTTATAGTCCCAACTTCTGTCAAGGATTCAGAGTCTAATTTTTTTAAAACCCTTTCAAATACTAATTTCGCCTCATCACTCTCCACTATTTTAATCATTTCTTCTCTAAGTTCTTGTTCTTTATTCATCTGATAGATTACTCCTAATCCAATCAAGACTGTGATACTAGCTAGAATACCTGCTAGCCATTTTTGCCATGTTTTCATTTATTACCTCCCTTTAACACACTTGGAAATACCACTCCTTAATCTCTTCTGAAAAAGCTAGTGCTCTTTCGATTGGCTATATTGATCCACATAGGGGTGAGCTTAAAAAGGATATTTTCATCTCACTGCTTTCCTCTCTGTTTGTTATGTAACAATGAGTACAAAGTCACTATCATACCCAAGCCTGTTATTAGAAATATCTGTAAGGATAATCCCGTTTTTCTCGGTCAGTGACACTCCATAGCTACCTCATTAAAATTATGAAATATAGCATCTGAAGTATTTTCTATTTACTTCATTTTTAAAACTATTCAATTGTTGAGGCGAGTAACTCTTTAAAAGCTGACAAATCATGACTAGCATGGTTACTCTCGTATTGCTTGATTGACTCATCTAAGGTCTTAATATCATTAATAATAAAGTTATAATGCTGGATGGTTTTGGTGTGACTGCTTCTTCATAGCCTTCAGACTATGAGTGATATTATTACTTTTTAAAGGGAGAAACATAATCATCTGGCAGCTTGCCTTTCCAGTCAATCCATTTTTGTTCTGCAAGCGGGATAAGCTCTTCAAGTTCCTCTTGAGAAAATAACTCTCTACTCTTTGGATTAGCTATCAAAGGGGTCAGTCCTTTTTCCACGAATTTTTTTTCACTAGCTTTTTTTTGTTCTTCCGTTGGTGGCCAGGAATCATATCTCAACTTAAAATGGATATCTGCCATACTTTTTTCGTTGCGTTCCAATAACTCAAACAAGTCCTTTGGCAGTTCATAAACGACTCGTTGTACGGCAATGCCTCCTTCTTCTGTAACATAGTAGTATTGGTCATGATTTTTCCAAATATGTTCCCCGTAGCCTTTTACTTCTTCAAATTTTATGACATTTTCCCAGCTTAATCCACTTTTTTCCATATGTAGTCTCAACTGTCACTACTAGCCAATATTTCACTTCCCGCCGGTAGTATTTCTTCTAGCTCTTTCCTTGTAAAAAGTTTTTGATTGGCAACATCATTGTTCAATAGCTCTGGATTATCTCTCAAGAAATTTTTATCAGCCTCTAATTGTGTTACTTTTGGTGGCCAGGAATCATATCTCAACTTAAAATGGATATCTGCCATACTTTTTTCGTTGCGTTCCAATAACTCAAACAAGTCCTTTGGCAGTTCATAAACGACTCGTTGTACGGCAATGCCTCCTTCTTCAGTAACATAGTAGTATTGGTTATGATTTTTCCAAATATGTTCCCCGTAGCCTTTGACTTCTTCAAATTTTATGACATCTTCCCAGCTTAATCCACTTTTTTCCATGTGTAGTCTCCTTCCTCAATGCCAACATCTTTCATAACTCCTTCTGGCATATCCCCAGGGTATGTACGGCCGCCTGGACGCCACCAATCATTTGCTCCAGTTTCGTTCCCACTTGGTATAGAAAGCCCGCGTTTTTCAACAATTTCTGGTGCAACATCAATTCGATAAAGTGGCTCATCACCTAAATAACCTGGGTCAAACCCTAAAAGTGCCTCGTAAATCCGGTTATTTCCGTTAGCAACTTCTTGAATGATATCCGCATGATCTTTACTTAACCAAAAAAAGTATTATCGTCCACTTCCAAACCTTCAACATTCCATAAAATCAGGGTGAATCTTTGCATCTACTTTAATAATATCTTTTCTTGTATATGAATAGTTTATGGTCGTGTCTTCTTCCAGACCAGTATAGGAAATAAAATACGAATCTCCAATTTCGTTTTTCAACTTAGTTAGTCTTCTGTTACCAATATAATCGCTCCCAATTATGTAAAATCTCTCTCCCATTTCATCTATATTTCCAAATAGAAAGATACTACACTCATATGTGTTGCCTTCTTTTACAAAATCAAAGTTATCAATACTTAATAACTCAGAATCATCAAAACATATATCAATCGTCTGAGTGTTTATGTTTTGAAAAATCAAATCACGTGTGCTCTCATACTCCCTTATTTCTTTCAATTTGTGCATTATTCTTCTCCTTATTTACTTGGGTAAAAGGAAACAATGAATCCATTATTTCCGTATGCTAAAGTATAGTGTCGTCCTTCAATCTTATATTTTGCAAACGGGCCTTTTGCACCTACTCCTGTTTGAATTGGTTTAATTCCCAATGTGTCATCTATAAATAGTGGAATATCAGTAATACCTAGATTTTCAAAATCATCACCATGTCGTAATACAATATGGTCGTAGCCTGCTTTTGATGTTCCTTTCTCTAGCCATAATAACTTCCCATCAGTATTTTTGTTAACTAAAATAACAGCATCCACATCATATTTATAACCACTATTTGCTAATTCTTCCATCAATTCTGGCCTCTTTAGATTTCTTACTGGCTCATTCAAACTAAACCGACTTGCTGCTGATGATGCCGCAAAGCCACCTAAAATACTGCCTACAAAAGTTGCACGCTCGGCATCAGCTTCGCTTCCTCCAAGGAGTTTGGTTCCGTGATAGCCTGCCTGACCTCCGACAAAACCTCCAACCTCGCCTATCGCAAACTCTGTTAGTCCTTTAGTTACACTCTGTGTTTGTCCGATGGGTATCATCACGGCACTAGTGGTTGTAAAGAGCCCTCCTACTTGATGGTATAGTTTGTCATTTCCCATGAAGAGGGTATCTCGGATGGGGTTGATGGCTAAGGTTTTACCATCACCTTTATAGCCTAGGTAAATATCTTGTCCTGCTTCTGCCACATTGGAAGCACCATAGGCGACAGTGCCTGTTCCTGCCACAATGCCTGCACCTACAACCAAAGGGGTCGCAGCGCCTGCTGTTGCTACAATAGCCGCAAGACCTACTGCAATAGTGACTGCACCTAAAGCCAAGTCTATCCAACCCTGCTTACTTCTCTCTTCCGCTGCCAGAGCTTCAAATCGTGCTTGATCTCGTTCTTGGGCAGCTTGTAAGCGCTCCGCATTATTGCTAAGATGATTTGCCACAGCCTCATAAGCTGTCGCAAAACGCTCAATGTTAGTTAAACGACCAATATCTCCGGATTGATAGGTTGCCACTATCCTTGGGCGATTACTATACTCCGCCAAGAGCGCCTTTGTTGAGGCGAGCAACTCTTTAAAAGCTGACAAATCATGACTAGCATGGTTACTCTCATATTGCTTGATTGACTCATCTAAGGTCTTAATATCATTAATAATAAAGTTATAATGCTGGATGGTTTTGGTGTGACTGCTTCCAGAGTAAGACACCAAATCAGATATTTTGGACCTGGCGGTATTTAATAATTCAATCTGACTTTTCAGATGATATCGTGACGTCTTCAAGTCAGACTGTAACGTCGTAAAGGTATTCTCTGGCAACTCTGCATGGTTGTTGCTGTCTATGTTATAATAACCATCCTTATAAAGCAAGAGACTAGCGGAGTAATCATTCATCAGATTGATTAATGTCTGCAAAAACGTGCCGTGAACTTCGCTCAGATAAGTCCGAATACTCGTAACTGCTTGACCTTGGAGGTTGGGGTCGTTGATGAAACTTGACATAGCTGTATTCAGACTAGAAACAGATTCACCCCATGAACCAATGGTTGTCTGGGTGCTAATCTGGAGAGAGGTGATATCGTCGAATTTGATTTTATAGCCCATAGCTTGTGAAAAAGCAGAACAAAAACTCTGCTAAAACTCATTTTATACAAATAAGAACTAGAATAATAATAATTCTTTGTTTAAAACTCCCATTTTTTGATACTATTTTACTTGAAAATAGGTAAGAAATTCTTTTATTTTTTCATCTATCAATGATTTATTAGCAAGTTTCTGTATCCATTCTTCTGGTATACTTTCAATTTTATACAGAGCACCAGCTAGTGTTCCAGTGATTGCCCCAATAGTATCTGTATCTCCCCCTAAGTTAACAGCTTTAAGAACTGCTTCATCAAAACTATCTGTTGTGCCAACGCTCCAAATAGCTGCTTTTAATGTATCAACCACATAGCCTGTAGAAAAAATATTCTCTCGAGTAGTTTCAAAGAAATTTTCACTAAATATATTTTGGTAATTTTCCTCAAATTCTTTGAGGTATACTGTATTTTTTGAAAGGTGGTCGAGAAATAAACTATTAGCCCCACTCAGAGATTCAGATAAACTATTATTTAACAATAGACCAATAAGTATTTGAATATATAGAATTGAACCAACAATAGCTCTCGGATGTCGATGAGTAATTTTTGTATATGATTCTATGCATTCCACTTTAGCTAAAAAGTTGAATTCACGTCGTAAGATGAGTGCCAGGGGCGATATTCTCATTAATGCACCATTACCATTATCTCGCTCTCCACTCCCTCCAGATTCCTCTGGCGAATTTCCTGCAAGATAACGCTCAATAGCTTGATTTGTCGCAATTCCGATATCAAAACAATCACCGTATGGGGTCAAATAGCCATTGCGATAAGCCGCAAATTTATCCATTAAATCACTTAATTTTGATTTTTCAGATAGATGTTCCATCAGAGCCAATGTTAAAGATGTATCATCTGACCAAGTCCCAGCTGGGAGATTATAAGTTCCATATCCTACCATGTCTTTAACAGTGTAAGTATCTCGTTCTCGAAATTCAAATGGAACTCCAATGGCATCACCAATGGCTAACCCATAGATGACAGCTTGTGCTTGTTGTTTTCTATTGTATAATCCAATCTGTTTTGAATCTTCTGCCCATTTTTCATATAGTCGCATACACTACCTCCTTATCTGACAACATTCATTCTAACAGTAATACCACTGCTCGTTTCCATTACTTCATTAATTAATAAAGTTGTATTTGAATTTAAGAGCATCTCCATTTCATTTGGAAATAAACTAATTTGATTTAGCATACCTCCTGGAGTTCCTTTAGGTGCTGTTATTTCCCACAAAATATTATTTCCTCCTGTCGAAGCAAAAGAGGCAGATTGTTCTATAGAAGTACTTAGAAAAGCTGGGTCTGTGTAAGTTTTCCCAACTAGAGATTGCCAATCATAACCGCCTGTGACTTTTTCTTTTAACATCTCTTCAAAGGGTGATACATCTGTTCCTCGATAAAGTGTCATATCTTGCGGTATCTCCATTTTATTTAGAGCTGAATAGATACCATCAATTGTTTCTCTTGAGACCGGTCCCAGATCATCTCTAAAACCACGCATATAGTTGTTTATATATGTGTAATCGTTACTTGAATATATTCTTAATGCTTCAATTTCAGACGGGGTCAAGTTATTGTGTACTTTATCATAATAGTCAATCAATTCATCTGTAGAATAGGTTGACTGCTTTAATTTTATTCCACCCACATTATTCAAACTAAACTTGCTTGCCGCAGACGATGCCGCATAGCCTCCTAAGATGCTTCCGACTAAGTTGGCTCGTTGCGCATCGGCTTCACTGCCTCCAAGCAGTTTTGTTCCGTGATAGCCTACCTGACCTCCGACAAAACCTCCTACTTCACCTATCGCAAACTCAGCCAGGCCTTTAGTGACACTCTGTGTTTATCCGATGGGGATCATCACGGCACTAGCTGTTGTAAAAAGACCTCCAACTTGGTGGTATAGTTTGTCATTTCCCATGAAGAGGGTATCTCGGATGGGGTTGATGGCTAAGGTTTTACCATCCCCTTTATAGCCTAGGTAAATATCTTGTCCTGCTTCTGCCACATTGGAAGCACCATAGGCGATTGTGCCTGTTCCTGCTACAACGCCTGCACCTACAACCAAAGGGGTCGCAGCACCTGCTGTTGCTACAATAGCCGCAAGACCTACTGCAATAGTATCTGCACCTAAAGCCAAGTCTATCCAACCCTGCTTACTTCTCTCTTCCGCTGCCAGAACTTCAAATCGTGCTTGATCTCGTTCTTGAGCGGCCTGCAAACGCTCCGCATTATTGCTAAGATGATTTGCCACAGCCTCATAAGCTGTCGCAAAACGCTCAATGTTAGTTAAACGACCAATATCTCCTGATTGATAGGTTGCTACTGTCCTAGGGCGATTACTATACTCCGCCAAGAGCGCCTTTGTCGAGGCGAGCAGCTCTTTAAACGCTGACAAATCATGACTAGCATGGTTACTCTCGTATTGCTTGATTGACTCATCTAAGGTCTTAATATCATTAATAATAAAGTTATAATGCTGGATGGTTTTGGTGTGACTGCTTCCAGAGTAAGACACCAAATCAGATATTTTGGACCTGGCGGTATTTAATAATTCAATCTGACTTTTCAGATGATCTCGTGACGTCCTCAAATCAGTTTGTAAGGTGGTAAAGACATCTTCCGGCATCCCCCTCTTTATTCTAGAATTGAAAGATTAAATTTGTTTTTAATAAATCGATTACTACTTTCAATACTTTTCCAAGGCTCTTGTTTCTCCAAACCATTATTAAATACTATCTCTGATTGTAATTGATTGTAAAATTTTCTTGCTCCTAATTGCATTTTGCTAACAAGCTCATTATCAATAATAGAAAACGGAGCAGTTCCTTTCGATTCTCTATATAAAATATACTCCACGTATTGCCATACCAAATAATAATCCGAAGCAGACTGCACTGTCATGTTAGATAATAACTCTTTTAACTCATAATAAACTTCAGAGTTTAATTCATAAACTTTAAAGATATCTGATACAACTTCCTCGATATTTGTAGGAATAACATTATTCATATTTGAATAAACTAGATAATTATACGGATAATCTCCTCGAAGCAACTTCAATAAATTTCCATTTTGAAAAGCATCAAACGCTTTATTTTCCATTTTTTACTCCAATCTTGTAACTGTTGTTAATTCATTTGGTATAACATCTGTAACAGCCTCTAATGTGTACCCTGGATACGTTCTTCCACCCGGTTGCCAGAGTTCATTTGCACCAAATTCATTACCATCAGGAATACGTAAGTTTAAGTCATCAACATCTGTAACATCTATTTTGACTAATCCTCCGCTGTTCGAAAAATAACCTTTTTTAAATCCTAAAGCTTCTTCCCAAACAGTCAAATCACCCTCAGATTGCAAAGCAATTTCGTCAGCATATTTTTTAGGCAAAACAAATAAAGTATTATCGTCAGGAACTCCGACAAATCCATTTGATTCTGTAAATCTTGAATATGCAAAATCAGTCTGGATAATAGAGATACCATCATCAAATTGCGAAAGATGTCTATTCATATATTCTGGTGAGAGATATGTCCTTGGATTTGGTCTTAAGCCTTTATTTGTTAAGATAATTTCATTAATAACCTTTTGGTCAATACCAGCTTCCCTTAAGTCATTCCAAGCCGCATACCTATGTGCATCTTCAGGACTCATCTCATCCATAAATGAAGTTGTCTTCGGCGCAACTACATCATTCAAACTAAACTTGCTCGCCGCAGACGATGCCGCAAAACCACCTAGGATACCACCAACTAAGTTGGCACGCTGTGCATCAGCTTCACTACCTCCAAGTAGTTTTGTTCCGTGATAGCCTGCTTGTCCTCCGACAAAACCGCCTACTTCACCTATCGCAAACTCAGCGAGGCCTTTAGTCACACTCTGTGTTTGTCCGATGGGTATCATCACCGCACTGGTGGTTGTAAAGAGCCCTCCTACTTGATGGTATAGTTTGTCATTTCCCATGAAGAGGGTATCTCGGATGGGGTTGATGGCTAAGGTTTTACCATCACCTTTGTAGCCTAGGTAAATATCTTGTCCTGCTTCTGCCACATTGGAAGCACCATAGGCGACAGTGCCTGTTCCTGCCACAATGCCTGCACCTACAACCAAAGGGGTCGCAGCGCCTGCTGTTGCAACAATAGCCGCAAGACCTACTGCAATAGTAACTGCACCTAAAGCCAAGTCTATCCACCCCTGCTTACTTCTCTCTTCCGCTGCCAAGGCTTCAAATCGTGCTTGATCTCGTTCTTGAGCGGCCTGCAAACGCTCCGCATTATTGCTAAGATGATTTGCCACAGCCTCATAAGCTGTCGCAAAACGCTCAATGTTAGTTAAACGACCAATATCTCCTGATTGATAGGTTGCTACTGTCCTAGGGCGATTACTATACTCCGCCAAGAGCGCCTTTGTTGAGGCGAGCAGCTCTTTAAACGCTGACAAATCATGACTAGCATGGTTACTCTCATATTGCTTGATTGACTCATCTAAGGTCTTAATATCATTAATAATAAAGTTATAATGCTGGATGGTTTTGGTGTGACTGCTTCTTCATAGCCTTCAGACTATGAGTGATATTATTACTTTTCCAAAGGAGAAACATAGCCTTCTGGTAGCCGACCCACATCATCAATCCATCTGTTTTTCTAATTATAACACAAAAAAACTGCAATCCTTCAGTCACAGTTTCTTACAAATCTCATCATAAGAGCACTCTTGCCTTTTAAATAGCCCATAAAACTTGAAACACTAATTCGTGGTGGGATACTAACTAACATGTGAACGTGGTCTGGCATTAAATGTCCTTCTATTATTTTGACTCCTTTATAACAACATAATCGTCGAAATATTTCACCTAGACTACTTCGATATTGATTATAGATTACTTTTCGTCTATACTTAGGTGGAAACACAATGTGGTATTTACACATCCACTTTGTGTGAAATAAACTATGTGCCTTTTGTGCCATTTTTTGCTCCTTTCGCTTTACATCAAGCTTGAACACCAATATTGTATCGCGTTTGGATTTTTTTTGGTATAACCAGCGATGCGCATCCGCATAGAGGGTGGTTTATTTGTTTCGCATTGCGGAGCGAAACGGACTGAAAGTCACAAAATAAAAGCACTTGAAGTATTAGTTTCTTCAAGTGCTTTTCAGTATAGAATATTAATTTTTACTCAACAAATCTGTGAGTATCCATCTCTCTAGAAAATGTCAGGCTAAAAATTATTTGCTCCCTTCTACTTTCGCCTTAACCTCTTCATACCACTGAAGAAAGATAGATTTTGGTGTCAATTTGTCAGAATTAAGATTGATTATAAGAATATTTAGCTTTAATACTTTTGCCTACATTTTTACTTTCTTTACTTCTAACTCAGATTCCCAACTTTTATACACTTCCATAAAACGCTCTTCTTCTTCATCTTTGTAGCCTTCAAAAACTACCTTTTCAATATTTTCGTGATTGAAAAAAATGGCATCATCTGGATTAATCCCCTCGGGATAAATAATTCCTACATAATCACTATAAACGTTCTCACCGTCTGATTCAAAAATAGGACCTCTACCAACAATCATTAACTTTGTTGTCGCTTCCTCTAAGTAGATAATACTTCCTAATGGTAATAATTCATTTGTCATTTTTATTTCTCCTTTTGTTTATTCTTATCTATCATTTTTCCACGCCATTTGCCATACCATTGCTCATTGGAGACTTTAAAGAACTGGCGGTATTCTTTACGGTATTTAAAAAAGTAAAAAACTGCCACAAAATTTTTCAATGTTATACTGGCAACAAATATCATAAGAGCAGTCACGAATAGAAAGGTCCAACCGTACAAAAAGCTGAATATATCTGGTCTAATGTTAGACACTTCTCCAAAATTGAAAGTCCAGCGATTGACAATAGAGAGTAGTAACAGAACACCACCATATTTCTTGATTACAACCATCAGACTCCCTCCCCAATCCTTACCAGCAGGAACCCCTTGGAAAAGCTGTTGTTTTAGCTGTATTGCGCTAGACTCTACCAAAGATTTCCAGAGATAGATACAGATTAGTAATTGAAGGGCAAATCCAATCCAACCGAATGCCCCTACTGTAAGACCAACTGACATAGGAAGCATTCCTAACACACCGATCAATGTAACAACTATTGAAATCATGACTCCAAATAGTAACTGAAATGCATAGTCTGATTTTGGAAATAAATTTATTATAAGCATGAAGCCTTCCAAAATAATAAACTTTTCTATCCAAGGAGACAGGATTAATTCCATTTGGTGAATAGTTCTGATTGTATACTCACCCAGACTGATTGAATCAACTGAGGTGACGTATGTCGGTAGAGCTACTCCTAACATGTAAAACAAGCCTATCAGAAATGCAACAGGTAAAATTAGGATGAACCTCTTTAACAAACTCATTGAAGATACTAAATCATTACTGTACCGCATGATTTCTGATTTTTTTACAACCTTTTTTGACTGTTCAAACGTTGCGGATAAGAGTCCTTTATTACGCATGTTTTAAACCTCCGCCAAACCAACTTGCTACCGTATTCCAAGTACCTTTCACTGCTTTACCTAGTCCATTCTTAACGGCATCATAGCCATCATCCAAGCCATTCTGTACCCAAGAATAAACTGCATTTTTAGTATTTGGAGATACAACACCCCAAACTGTATTTGCAGTGCCTGCTATGAATCCAATAGTAGCTGTTATTGGAGCTATAGGTCCACCAATTGCAGCCCCAGCCATTGCTCCCTCAATCGGTCCAGCACTTTTCAGCTGTGAAACTCCAGCATGAATTAATGACTTACCAACACTACCATAGGCTCGACTATTCTTATCATTGTATTCCCTAATACTTGTAATAGAGACATCAGCAACAATAGTAACCCAACCTAAAGTTTTTGTTGCTTTACCGAGAAATTTAAGCTTACTAGCTAGTTTAGACTTAGTAACAGATTTAAATAATTTTGTGCCATAAGTTTTTATAGGATCTGTTATTTTCCCTAGCATAGAATTGATATTCTTTACAGGGTACTTACCGAAAACTTTAAAATTAGCAACCTTTGAAGTAGCCGAATGGTTGACGGTATTAAGAAACTGATTAAAACTACCTTTTTTCCATTTAGAACCTAAGTTTTTGTACCATTTCCAATTTTTAGCTTTAGCAAACTTTTTCATACTACGCCAAGCAGTATTTAAGTCATCATTAGCTATATTCCCTAGCTTACCATACTTCATAAAGCCAGATTTTTTATAATCCTTGGAAATAGCCGACATAAAGCTTTTTCCCATAAGGTAGGTTGTCTTAGCATATGGATGAATTGCACCTGCACCTTTGGAAATAAAATCAGGTTTTATTAAGTAGTCAATTCCAATGTCGACAATATCTACTCTTTTCTTCCACTTATTATTTATATCTTTAACCCAAGAAAGTGCTTTCTTGTCTGGTATTATAAAACTCTGAGTTCTAGCATCCCACGAGGTCCTACATTGATTAAGCCCTTGTTGAACCGAGGCTAATAGAGATTCAGCAGAAGCAAAATATTGTGCTGATTGGCTATTAAAAGCTAACAGCTTTTGCAACTTCTCTTGCAAGCGTCGTTCAACCTCCATATAACGCCTAGCAGTCAAAGACAAATCCGACTCCCGAGACCAATTTGGTTTATCTTTTTGACGTTCCAAAGAAGATAAATACTCGTAACGACTAGCCATCATCCCTGCTTGGCGGATTTTCTCACGCAATTCATCTTCTCTAAGATCTATCGAGTCAACTTGACTTCGATATTCTCTAGGAAGCTTAGCACAAGCTTCCTTAACCGCTTCATCCAGTAGAATACAACCCTGAATTAAAGGGATAAGTATTTGACTGCTATAATTTTTAGCGGACTGATAGGTCAAGCCCTGAAGATTCCCTGTATTTATAAAGGACTGTAAACTGGTTTGAATAGACTTGTAGGCACTTATCCGATTAGATAAGACGCTTGATGCTGTACCTGCTTGGTAGTCTGATTGACCTAAATACATTTCAACGCCCATTCGTTTCCTCCTGTTCTAATTTTCGCCTCTCTGTTGCTAGTTCTTCTGACTGAGCCGATAAGCGACGGTGCTCCTGCTGTAAATCATCGAATTCACGTTCAAAACCTGACTTGACCTTTTTATCAATTGAGACTTGCTCATCATAGAGCCCTTGAAAAATAGAGTAATCTGATGAACCGCGAAGAAGGTTTAAGGTGTCCTGAAAGAACCGCTGACCTTCCTTGGACAGTTGAAACAAGGTTTCTTGCCTCTCTTGAATAGCTTTCAGGTATTCCTGAACCTGTGTCAGTCGCTCAGCCAATCGTTTTTCTGTGGCTATTAAATCATTTCGGTCCATTGATCGTAAATCCCGTACTATTAACTTGCTTTAACTCTCGTAATTGGCTACCAATCTGCTTATCCATATCCTCAAATTCACTAGAAACACTACGAATATTCTGGGACATCTGCTGGATCGTCTGGATAATTGCCTTAGAAACATCGTAAGAGGCATCAATGACACTCCTAGCCTTGTCATTACCACCTAGTTTGGTTTGCTCATCTTTACTAACCGTCCCGCTACTTGATAGGGACGATACCCCATTTGCTAAGGCGGTCGCCCGCTCATTAGCTATGGTCACATCATTTTGTAATACAACCATAATAGTCCTTTCTAAAGTTCCATCAACTGCACAAACTCATACCCCTCTGGGTAAAGAATGTAACCCTGATTCGGCTTGAGTGCTGGTTCATTGTTAATGTAAGGGTAGCGAGTGTGGTTCTGGTCGCTGATGCGAACCCCCAAAAAAACTTGGTCAACCAGCTGAAGCATGAGTTTGACGAAACTGTCATAACTATTGTTAATCAAATCTTGGTAGCCACCCACAAACAATGGCGTAACACCGTACTTAGGTCCCTCAACCAAGAGCAGTTTCAGGTCAGCCTCGCTCAATCTTGCACTCATCCCTGTTGAAGCGATATCTGGGATAAGAACTAACCAGTTTTGATAGCTCTCCTGTGGCTTAGCAACCCGTTCCTTCAAGTCAGTAACAATGGTCTGTAAAACATCGCTGACTTCTGTCGTACTACTAAAGCGATTAAACCCCTCAAACAACTGATTAGGAACCTTTCCATTGTTATCCAAAATAACCGTGTTGTAACGGTTAGACAACCGCTTCAGTTGGAAATCAAGAATCTTGTAATAAGTGTTGATGAAGGATGGGCCTTCTGCGGCCATCAAGACTGGCTTCTCAAAGCTAAATCCTGCCGGCTGAACCCACTCCCTTTCCAAACCAAAGACAAAATCCTTGGCTGACAGGTCAATGCTTTCAGGCTTGACCTTCTCAGGCAACATCGGGATACCACTTGGTAACTCTCCTGTGTAGGCTGTCCTCATGGCTTCAACCTCATTACCCACTTCGATGATGTAATCCGCATAGGCTTCGCTGGTGTAAGGCAAGGTCATCTGGAACTGGATAATTTCATCAAGTTTAGCAATAGCTCGTCCCTTGATTTCGTCCAGTGGAATATTGGAGCGACCAACAACACCAGATAAATCACTCGAATCAAATAAGAATAGAGAAAGTTTAGTCTTGAAGTTTGATTGTAGCTGCAAACGCATGGCATTGAGGCGAGATAGGGTCACAATTAGATAGATACCAAGTGACGCACCATCACGAGCAATAACATTTAAGACATCATAGAAGGAATCTGAGAACGGTGCATCCATGACACTATCAAAGCCATCAATCTCGATAAAGATAGTAGGAAAACTATCTTCTGAAAGCTGATTATACTGACTCAGGTTCGTTGCCTTGGCTTTAGACAAGGCGCGCTTACGAGCTTTCACTTCTTTCATCAAGAAGCGAAGAGATTTCATGATTTTCTCTGTCTCATCCAAAGCAAAATAGTCTGCCACATGTGGGAAATCTGATAGCGAAATCAAGCCACTAGTCCCAAAATCATAGAGATAGAAGTGGACCTGTGCTGGCGTTTGTTTTCGCATGACATCTACCGCAAAGTTTTGTAGGAAGGTTGATTTCCCGAAGCCTGGGCTAGAGACTAATAGAATGTGTCCTCGTTGCTCCATATCAAAGTAGAGCGGTGATTGTTCTTGACGCTCAGGGATATCTTGATAGCCCACTAAGATGGATTGAAGATTGTCTGAAGTTCCCCAGTAGTCCTTGAAGTTTACAGAAGCCAAATCTTTGGCATAAACTTTTTCCGCTAATGGTGGTAACCACGGACTAGCTACTTTCGGAATATGGAGACCCTCAAACAGTTCATGCGCTTCTTCCACAATGGCATCCAATTCTGTCGGAACAGCCTTGGTCTCTTTTTGTTTGTTTAGTCCACTCAAGTCTTTATTGATGGCATTGTACTGGCCGCTATCTGTGATTTCGTAGACTGTCATATCACGTTGGACACTATTTCTACCTTCAGGATTATAGTCAGCTCCAGACCAAGCACTTTGGAACAGTTCATAAATTTCATTGTTCCCCACTTGCAAGTAAGCCCGACCAGTTTGAGTAATCTCTGCCGCATCTGGGGTCTTAATAACTTCTCGTGAGTCCGCTACATCTTGTACCTTAAGAGCAATTTTAAACTTGGAGTTGGACCAAATTTGATCATTTACAACCCCACTTGGTTTTTGTGTCGCAAGAATCAGTTTTACCCCAAGAGAACGACCAATGCGGGCTGTAGAAACCAACTCATCCATAAATTCTGGTTGATTCGCCTTCAATTCCGCAAACTCATCACTAATGATCAATAGATGTGGGAGTGGTTCTTTAACCTTACCTTCTTTAAAGAGCTTGGTATACTGATTAATGTGATTGACGTCATTTTCAAGAAAAATTCGTTGACGTTTCTTAAGTTCTGCCTTAATCGAAACAAGTGCTCGATTGGCTTGGTTACCATCTAAGTTTGTAATGGTACCAACGACGTGTGGCAAGTCCGCAAAGAGATTAGCCATTCCTCCACCCTTGTAGTCAATTAACAGAAAGGCTACTTCATAAGGGTGATAGTTTACAGCCAAAGATAAGATGTAAGATTGTACAAGTTCTGATTTCCCTGAACCTGTTGTACCTGCAATGAGACCATGAGGTCCATGTGCCTTTTCATGAAGGTTGAGGTAGAGAATATCATCTCGGCCTCTAACACCTAGTGGAACTGCCATCGTTTGGTAGGTTTCATTTTCCTCCCAGCGTTTCAATAGATTCAATTCTTCTACGCGACTCACTCCATACATTTCCAGGAAAGTGATACTATTTGGAATCGAATTACGCAAGGTTTGGACATGATTTATTGCTGCCATATGACGAGCAAAGTTATCCTTTTCTGACAAAGCAACTGCAGGATGGGGTGTGAAGATTTTATTGACATATACACCATCTTGAAGCAACAAAGTACCTTTTTTGTCACCTCTGAAGTCAACAACCGTTTTAACGTGTTCAGGCAAACTTTCAATCACTTCTTCTACAAAGATATAGTGAATACCTAGATCTGAAAGATCTTCGTTGATGTATTCCATAATATTATGGTCGAGCATGAGGCTCAAGTCTGTAATCAATAAGATATATCTAGGTGTATATACTTTTTCTTTCCCCTTATCCTGCTCACTATCTAGTTTTCGTTCCTTTATGATTTGGTATAGTGAGGTCAATAACTGGTCTCGAGTCCGCTGGCTATAGACAAACCCTCTACTATTCAGCGCTTTTATCTTTGTATGAGGCAACCAACGACTCCAATTCCATAATGACAACTCCTCCTCTCGAAAAATCGGAATAAACTGAACATCATGATAACTTTGGAAAGTTGCAATTTGCATCATTAATTGCTGAACCTGCTCAATCACGACACGACGGGTACCAATATAACCAATTGGACTTGAAATTGTCGTTGTTATAGGAACGTCTTCTGTTAAGCGATAGTAGCTAAGTAATTCTCGAACTTTCTGACCAGCCTCTTCGTTATATTTTGTTAACTCTGAGTCTGCATAGTCAACTTGAAAACTAGCAGGCACATCACCAAGTCCAATACGATAACTCAAAAAGTCGAAATGGAAAGGTGTTTTCTCATAAATTCGACGGTCTGTTTTCTCAGCCATCTGAAGTATAGTTGATGTATCTGGATTGTGATAAAAAAGAGCTTCTTTTTGTTCACTGCGGTATTGAGCCAAATCTTCATATTTAGTGTCCAAATACTCCATATACTCTTTTATCTTTTTATTCTGAGTTTCTTTATGGGATTTTCTATCTGAAAAATAGGAATGAATGGATGTCCCTATAGTAACCAAAGACATCCCCAGCATCATAATGACCATTCCTCCACCCGATGAAAAGAGATAAGTCAGACCTGTAAATACAATCATCGCCAAAGGAGTTAACAACAATTTAATGAGAGATTGTTTTTTTCCTTCATCTTCTGTTGGCGCCGAAGCAATTGTAACTTTTCCTTCTGGCTCACGTAAAATAATCCTTGGTGAACGGTGAAAATCACTGGTTCGATCCTCTACTGTCACTTCCGCTAATTCAACCAGTTTGGTTTTTATTGTAAATAGCGTCTGCACCAGTAATACTTGCTTTTGAAAACGAAGTACCAGTCCTTGCTCAAAAAGTAATTCATCATAATCCTGAATGTGATGTTTACCAGTTACAAATTGACCATTTATGTAAAAAGGAATCGTACTTTGGAGACACCGCTTATTCTCCTCTGTTGTTACAACGATTTCTCCATTAAATCCGTCAAGAGAAAGAAGGGCATCCAGTTTACCTGATAAATGGAAGGTCTTATCAGCTAGCAGATAGTATTTGGTTTCTTCAAACGATAGGAGCGTTATTTGAAGCCCATCTGTTAAGGAAATATCATGCTGTCCACTTTTATAGTATTGTCCTAGTAAATGAACCCCCTCGTGGTCAACAGTTAATACAATTTCATCCTTAGTAGGGATAACAATTTCAGCATCTATACCAAGTTGATAACTCCTCTCCGGATAAAGGGTATAAACGGATTGTTCATAGATTAAATAATGCATCTTTTTCTCCTTTTATTCCGATTCTGTTAATGCTTGAGTATCCGTTTCAGGAGTCAAATAGGTTTTCTTCAATTCTTCTAACTTACTCTTATAGCTATTTAATTGTTCTGTCCGTTTCTCAGCAGATAATTCTGAGTCACGTTGCACCTCATCAATTTTCTTCGTCAAACCATACATCATTAACTGAGGGTCATCTAAATAACTTGCAATATCCATTGCTTCATCAATTTTTGCTTGACCAATCAATATCCAATACCGTAAATAATCTTCATTCGATTGTGTGGAAATCTTACTCAATTCGGATTTTTGCTCTTCCGTCAAGGGCTCTGTCATGATAACGGAATAGGCACTAATAAACTTATCATCTTGACTAAGAGATTTAGAGTCCGCATCCTTTATCACCGTCACAACTCTAGAATAGTCCTTATTGATAAACGCCAATCTGAGAGAGGATATCATTTCTTGACGTGGCATCGCAAACAGTAAGAAATAGAGGATTCCTGCAAGGGACACTACCGTAGCAATAGAAACTAAAGCAGTTATGGATTTTAATCGAGAAATATACTTATTTCTAATAAGTGAAAAGTTTTCCGTGATGTCTTGCTTTTCAATGTTGTATTTTTCTAGTAATAATTCCTGAACTTCCTGAAGAGATTCTGCCTGAACAATCGATTCACAGAAAAGATTTCCCTTATAAAATGGGAGTTTGCCTGCCATTAATTGATCATAAGTCGCTTTTTTGTCCATCAAAGAGACAATCATAGCTTTAAAGGAAGTTAGAAAGGCAGTATCAGTAACAGCTTCATAGGGAGGGAGCTGTTCTTTTATCCCTCTAAAGATGAAACGAGGCTCCGCATTGCGTGAAAATACAAGACTGTCTGGTGATAATTCGTAAGTGTAAATGGAATCTTCTAAGTCACTGTAAAGCTCCCCAATATTCAGTAAATGACGCAATTTTTCTTGTGCATTCATGCCTTCCAGCAAAGACCAATCATACAACTCCTCTGTCAATTCACTTTCAATAATCAACCGACTTTCTTCTTCAGCTACTTTTTGAGTAACAAAAAGAGGATGATGAGCAGTCAATAAGGCATATGCAACCTCACGATTTCCTTTCACATCCTCAACAACTAATTCACGTTTTTGTGTTTCCATACCTGTCTCCATATTATAAAGTTTCCAATTGTAGTAATACTCCGTCTTTTAGTAGTTCTAATCGACTCGTACTTGTTAGTATTTGACCAGACTGATGATCTCTAGCACTGGGATTGATTAATTCAAATCCTAAATTATAAGCTTCTGATACAATCTGTAAGAGTTCTTTCAATGTCAAATGAGTTGGTACACGTAAGTCCAGTTCTTGTGACACAAAAGGATTGCAATTTAAGCTAATCATGATAAACTCATTCATAAAAAGCCACTCCTCCTAAGGTAATTTCACTATTTATTATATCATGAACTTATCAAAAATATACCCTCAATAGAAAAAATAATAGGAGAAACTATTTTCGTTTCTCCCTATCATGAAGGATTTAAAGAAAAGTTTATTGCCTGTGGACTAATGACGCCACTAGGCATGCTTGGAAGTGTGCTATCTTGATTTCCAAAACATTCTCCAACTAATTGATTGAAATAACCAGTTAATGTTCGAACTTGACTTAATTGAAGTGAAAGTGTTGAGATGGCTTCACCGGACATTTGAGAAGTTAAGGTATCAATAACGTAAGACAATTCTTGTCCAATTCTAGCAGTTTGTTGCTGGATGACTTTTTGACTGGCTACAATTTTATCCAAATCAAAGGCAGCGTAGACCCCTTCTTCAATGATTGTTTTCAACTGAGGTTTCATGTTCTGTAGATCGCTCTGAGCTGTTTTGGTTATCTCCAATGCCGAAACCAATTTTTCAGTTAACGGTTTGATTTCTTTGTTTGCCGTCCTAATCGATGACTTTAAACTGGAATCATATAACCTAGAGAGATTTCCCCAGTACTCTCTCTTCATCTTGAACCCTTTGTCTACCTTTGTCTTCCTATCAATATAAATATCTACTTCAAATGAACTTTTTATTGAAGAAACCGACTGATTAAAATCCTCTAACTGATTTGACCATCTTTCAAGCGAGGACTGAACGGATTGAAAGGCTGTTGAAAATCCAGTTGACACATCCTTTGCATATGTAGCACTTTTTCGTTCGACTTGTTCATCAAATGCTTGTAAGACATCCTTGACATCATCAAAAATACCCGTTTCTTCAAGATATGCTTGATAGGACCTTGGAACATTTTGAATGGTTAACCCTTCAAGACTGCCCCCTGATTGTATCTGACTACCTAGCCAGTCATCCATAGTTTGGAAATGGTCAGCAAGCCCCAACGTCATTTGGGCAACGTTCTCTACAGCCAAGCTTAACTGGGCCAGATTGGCTTGTTCGATGTTCAAAACCTCCGTTAAGGATTCACTAATCCCATCTTTTTTCCCTTCACGAAGACCTGTTCCTTCAAAGATTGTTTCACTTTTCTTTTTGAGGTTCTTAGCCGTTTCTTCTAGAATATCTGATGATTTCAAAACACTTGGTGTTGGGTTAATCAAGATAAAACCACTAGACTGTTCCGAAGAGGCTTGTTGGGACAATGTCTGACTATAAGAGCTAAGGTGACTCAAGGTGCTATTATAAGAAGATAATTCTAAATAAGCTCCTGAGCTAAAATATGCCGGGTGTGGAATAGTATTGCGCAACATTTTTGGAGAGGCTAGCTGTTCAAAAATCGAGCGTTTTGAAACCAGTTGACCCACCGACTCATGCATCTTATAAAACACCTCAGTCAACCGTGTCTCTTTGAATCGTTGGACAATGCTTTCCTCCACTTTTTGCTTACGAGTTTCAAAGTCACCTTTTATTTTTTCGTTTTTCTCTTGGCAAAGTTGGCAAGCTTTAATCATAGCTGGAATTTCTGTCAGAGCCAACATATTTAGATTGCTTGATAACATCCTTAGTGTATCAGGACTTATCTCGATCCTCTGACTACCAGATAGACCAATACCACTACTTGATAGAAATAGATTACGAGGGGTCGTATTAGTCGCTGACAAAGTAATATCTTCTACCCCATCAGAATTAATATCCACCTCTGCATAATAATTTTTCTTATCCACTACTAGCCCGTACTTGTCCACCAAGTTGCCATGCTTATCAAACTGCCAAGTAGAGAGCCCATGATGATGCAAAGAATCAAGTCCCTCAATATCATTTTCTTTGTAAGGGGCAATAGCACGTGCAATTCCAAGTGGATCGCCTCCATAGTTTCCTATCCAATCTTTTTCATTGCGATAGCTAACCAATATGTCAGTATTTGCTTTAGCCCAGGCTATTTCATCCTTAGTTAGCATATTCGAAGGGTTTGGGGCATTAAAGATTGTCGCAGCCCATTGATTTTTAATGGCAACCATCTGACCTAGATAACCACCTAGTGAATGCCCTGTGGTGTCTATCGTTGCTTGAGGGTATCTTCGACGAATCTCAGCAGCAAAGGCAAGCGCACTATCAACCTGACTATCGGAAGGAAGTTGAGGAGCTGTCTCGAAATAGTTCTGACCACCTATGACACTATTAAGATCTGTTTGGCGGTCTTTGACATCTCCAAAATTTGTCCCCGCATAAGCAATGGTTATGTTATCATAGTCCACCACCCCATTCACCACTGGCGCAACTGCCATGGCCTGCATACCGTTTGTTGGGTTGTCTTCAACTTTGAGGACTTTGAATTGACCGAGACTACTATCTTTCCCATTGAAAAAATATTTTTTCTCTTTTTCGGGATGATAATCAACATCATCTCGAACCTTCTCAACCCAATAAGATTGCTCGGCTAACCATTTATATTGTTCGTTTGTGATTGACATACTATTCTCCTAAATATATCACATCTACCTTTTTAATAGTATCTTCTGTACTATCGATTGGAACATCCCTTTCCAGAGGTTCAAAATCCTCAATAGGACTGAGACCAATATTGTCCAGACGTTCATCAAACTCTGAAATTTCTGAAACTGTAATTCCTGTTTTGTATCTTTCATTGTTATTTATGGTAAATAACAAGTGATAACTACCTGTTTTTAGGTCTTTACTAAATTTTATAAATTTTATTGTTTCTATATTATAATTCTTGACAATTCCTCGCACCACATTATCCTGTTGCTCCTTCGTCAATGTTTCTTTCTGCGAAGTCATTCCACACCCTCCTAAAATTAAAATCATTAGTGTTGCTAAAATACTGGTAAATAATCGATACTTTTTCATCTTACTGCTTTCCTTTCAGTTTATTACGAAACAATGAGTACAAAGTCACTGTCATTCCCAAGACAATTATTAGAAGCATCTGTAAAGATAATCCCGTTTTTTTCTCGGTCAGAGACACTCCATAGCTATCATTGCGATGTACCATCGTCTTAGAAGTAAACAATAGGGGCTGGTAGGTCTCAATGACACTATCTGTCTGGATTTCATGTAAAAAGAGACCCTCCTTATCTAATCGATAAGACTGCTCAGCTTCCTCTTGCACTTCAGAAATAGATTTTTCTGTTTCTGATTGAAACAATTTTGCCAAGTCGCTCTCCTGTTCGATATAACTAATTTCAGATTTTTCAGCAGTAGTCGTTAAATTAGCATCTATTTGCAATGAACCATCATTTGCATAAACCAGCTGCCCTCCAAGAAATAACAGGTAAACCAACCCACAAACTAGCCTTTTTTTCATCTTAAGACTCCTTTGAAACTGTTCGATAAAGCAAAACTGTCACCCCGGTTAAGCCTAATGCTAAAGCAACCAAAAGACTAACAGATATAGAAAGTTCCCCTTGTTGATTAATAAAATTACGTATCATTAATTCCAGATAATTTAATGGGGAGAATGACGCAAGAAACTTCGTTGAATATACATAATATGTATCAAATAGTTGAGTTGCTGTACTCAGGTAAAGCATTAACAGTGCTACGCCGATTAAGAAGCCAAAACTTTTCAATTTCGCTAATAACAAATTGACACCATAAGTCATATTTATGACAATAAGAGCCATTAAAAAGATAAAGAGGCTTGTCTGACCGATTGAAAAGTCTAATTTATAACCTGAAACCAGTGCAAGAATAGCACCTGACAAGAAAGATGAAATAGAGAGGAATAGAACGGGACCTGTCGCATTTTTCCAAGACAGGCGTTGAGTCAACTTAAATCGTTCCTGCAATCCTTGAATATCCGAATGTTGTAAAAGATACGCAATAGCTAGGCTAATCAGATACCCAATCAGAATGAGCATTAAGCTCGTTCGATCATCCTGACGTGTTTCCCCGCTTGTTGAACTAGATGCAACCGTCAATACATTTTCAATTTTGGAGGCATCTACAGGATTTGAGAGGTAGTCATAAACAGCTTGATTTTTCTGATTACCTGTCTTTGTATTGCTTAATACAGTTGAAAATTGTTGAAGAAACTCTTCATTGGTCCCATACTGACCTGCCATAATTTCTTGTAATTCATTAACACGAGTGTTCAATGATTCACCATCAGTCTCTAGTGTTGTCACGTCCGTTGAGAGTTGTTGCATGCTGCTTTCAATTGTCTCAGCAACTGCCTGATTGGACTTTGTTTTTTCCATGAGACTTTGGCTTGCAGCCATCAATTCCGTCAGGTCAGAATTCATATCCATACTTACAGTGACGATATCCGTATTCTCTCGTTTTTCTGTATCAGTAAATGCTGGCTTATCTTGAAGTGTTTTCTGAATAATTGACGTTTCTTCAATCAAACTTCCCGTTTGTGATATTAAATCCGTAGTTGATGTTCGAAGTCCTTCAATTGAAGCCAATAAGGAGTCAACCTCCGCTAAGCGACTTTCAATCTCATTCAATTCTTCGTCAGAAATTTTTAAATCATCCCTAAATGCCTCAACAGTTGTGGTTTTTATGAGGTTAGTAACGATTGATTTCAAATCATCACTGTTAGCTAAAGAAGCCAGAGACCCTTCTAGCGGTGTAAATGTTGTCGATAAATAACTACCTTGGGTTAAATTCAATCCATAATAAGCTGTTACTACCCCTGAAAGTTGCAGATACTCTTGAACATCCTTGTAAATTTCGCTCGACATTGACGTCGGGTCATAACTCCAATTTGATATCGAGTCTGTCACTTCATAACGTCGCTGTACCATTTTCTTTTCAGTCTCATTCGCCAACGTGATAGTGACAGTTTTTGTTGTATTTGAAGCAGTTGTTGGAGCGGTGGTTTCTGTCGTCTCTGTTTCCGTCACCTCTGTTTCCGTCGCCTCTGTCTCACTAGTTGTAGTTGCAGATGTCGTTTCTGTTGCTGGTACTGGTGTAGATTCTACCTGTGTTTCTCTACTAATTTCTTTTGGTTCTCCTGGTTTGACAACCTCTACTTCCTCTTCTGTTGTGAACGAGAAGGAAACAACGGCAGGTATTAGTATTGAAAGTTTACTTTGATCTGTGACAGCTAGAGAATAGAAAAACTTCGCTGGTATATCATTCGTACTTGAAAAAGATAATTGATAGTGGGTATCACTAACTTTTACGGGATTGAACCCTTCTACAAATAATTGAAAACCACTTGGAACGTGAATATCAACAGTCTTTAGCGTTCCTTCGAGAGTTGGCAAAGCCAGTTCACGACGTTGTTCAACCTGTGATACAATCTGATTTCTTATATGATTCAACGCCTCAGATTCATATGTCGCTGAGACACTTGCTGGTAATGGTAACTTTTCTTTGTTCGCATACCAAACTATAAAAGAATTAACATTCTTCAAGTGCTGTTTATCTGAATTCGATAAGGACAATCCATCGAGTGACTCATCACTATACATTCTGCTCGGCCATTTGGCAATGATCTGTTCAGACATACTTTTATTCAGAGCTGTAATGTAGCTCCCTAATGTTTGATTGGCACTAGATAAAGCAGAACTGTTGTCAGCTAGAGAACTCTCAACAGCTTCAGATATTTTGGAATCGTAGTTTGATAAGGTAGTATCAATTGTAGTATTTAACTCTTTCAATTGAGTCAAAAGTGTTGTAATATCCTCATTATAGGCATTTACTCTATCAGAGGTTTCTTTCCATACAGCTGGTTCATTAAGGTTTGTCGCAATATGATCATTAATTTGATTGAGACTGGTTAAATTTTCATCAACATTTAACTTTGAGATTTGCTCTTCAAAAGCATGAAGATTTTCCTCTCTTGTAAGAATGGACGTTTGCCAAGCTTCTTGGAACGATTTAATCTGTTCTAATTCAGTCTCATATGATTTGTCTACATTGATGATAGAAGTAAATGCATCATTTGAGTTTGATAAATCCTTGTTAAATGCAGAGTAGGTTGATAATAAATCTGTAGGAGAAGTCGCCAAGCCCGTAAACTGTTTAGAATAACGAACCAGCGGATCAACCAATAGCGTATTGTATGAGTTTAAAGCTTTCCCTTCATTTGAAACAACTTCATTAACCTGAGCTTGAGCTGTTTGTAAATTTCCAATGATGCTTGCAAAATAGATATTTATTAAATCTTTATTGAATAAACTTTTGAAATCTACGACAGCTTGCTCGGCTTGCTTTACAGTTAGCTGTTCATCTGATGTTATTTGATATTGAAAATTTGCTTGCTTTGGAGCAGACTGTTCCAAGGCGAGAGCCTCTTCTGAGAATTTGCTTGGTAGAACAATCATCAATTGATATGCATCATTTTCTAATCCTCTTTCAGCAATTGCTCTTGATACAACTTCTACTTCGTAGTTTGTATTTAAATCAAAGGAGTGTAGAAGGATAGTCCCCATATTGAGCACTTGTCCATTGTATGTTGTACCTGTATCCTCATTTACTGCTGCAATTTTAAGCGTAGTATTTTGAACAACATTATCCGACGAGGTTGTACTTAATGAATTTGGCTTAATAACCGCAAAGAATGTTATTAGTGCCGCCATTACTAATAAGACAATTCCACTTGCCATCAATGTTTTACGATTCATATTATCTCCTTAATTCCAAAATAAAAAGGTTGAGGACTCCACCCCAACCTTACCAGATGTTTTATTATTGAAGACCGAAATTACGAGACAAATCTTGGTCATTTTGTTGCATTGCTTGAGCTGTCTTGTCGAGCTGTGTATTGATTTGTTGCATCAATTCTGCAAAGTTTTGAACTTTAGGTTTTAATTCATTAAACTGGTTGTCAAAACCTTGGAATGCTGCACCTTCCCACTCAGTACGAAGTGTGTCTTGAAGACGTTGAAGATTGTTCAAAATAGTATTAATATCATTTGACGCTTTTCCGTATTCACGAGCACGAGATTGTAGCGTTTCTGGGGATACACGAATTTGTCCAGACATAGTTTTGTCTCCTTTAACTTTAATGCATTCATTTTACCATAAAATTTATATTTTTACAAGTTTTTTATGATTATTTTTTCATATTTTTAAAACAGCGCACATTGTCCGAAAGTTCTATAATGAAGTTAGCCACCCCAACCTAGCCAAAAAACAGCTGTTTCAACTGGTTCAGCTGTCTGTTCT
>NZ_JBIMJO010000024.1:0-33665 GCF_043674095.1 Streptococcus sp. A25 | reverse complement strand
CTGGGTAGCTATGTAGGGAAGGGATAAACGCTGAAAGCATCTAAGTGTGAAACCCACCTCAAGATGAGATTTCCCATAACTTTATGTTAGTAAGAGCCCTGAGAGAAGATCAGGTAGATAGGTTGGAAGTGGAAGTGTGGCGACACATGTAGCGGACCAATACTAATCGCTCGAGGACTTATCCAAAGTAAGTAATGAGAACGTTAAGAAAAGCGTATGATTTTAGGAAATCAACGCGGAAGTCAGTTAGACTTCAAGGCGATTTATCTAAATCACTAGCTTTTTAGTTCGAATACAATTACAGTAAAATTCAACGAAGTCAATATTGACAGCGTGGTTGTTTCTTGTTAGAATATAGATATTCAATTTTGAGTGGATAAAGTGAAGTAACGAGGGCGTTACAAAATCCGTAAGAAAATAGGAAACTGACGCAGAGTCTGTAGACTCTAGGAAGTTTATCTTTTTCACTAGGATTTTAGTCCGAGTACAATTCCATTCAACAGAAGTTAAGTGACGATAGCCTAGGAGATACACCTGTTCCCATGCCGAACACAGCAGTTAAGCCCTAGAACGCCTGAAGTAGTTGGGGGTTGCCCCCTGTTAGATACGGTAGTCGCTTAGCGAAATTCCGCCATAGCTCAGTTGGTAGAGCGCATGACTGTTAATCATGATGTCACAGGTTCGAGCCCTGTTGGCGGAGTTATATGGTCCGTTGGTCAAGGGGTTAAGACACCGCCTTTTCACGGCGGTAACACGGGTTCGAATCCCGTACGGACTATATTTTTGAGAAGATCTGTTTGGTCTTCTCTTTTTTGATATTTATTGCCATCAAAATTCTTTTCTTATTGGGCAGTTACTGTTCAGCTTCATCTTATTTTCCTCTTTTATATTTTATGGGAATCAGTCTGCCATTGGAAATATATAAAGGAAAATAGAGTCTCTACTTGAGCAAAGAAACCGTTATGTGACAACATTTTGAAAAATGCATGTATCCAGATAATAGGTGCATGCATTTTTTATGTACGACGGGCATGTCGTACATCTGAGGTGAAAGTCCTCTGTGGACACCCGCTACCGGTGAACCCCAAAGCGACTCCCAAGCCTGACTATCGTGAGGTAGCGGGGAGAGGAAGGGATAGCGAAATCGTGGCTCTACGAACAGAAACGTGATAACAAGGCGTATATAGGGGATGAGGGGGCATATAACTCTAAAGTCCAAAAAGGTAGTCGTAACCTATAGACGTAAATCACGAGAGTAAACGAGGAAAGATGTACGACTTATCCCGTGAGGTCTCATGAGCGTCAAAGACGTAGTAACAACAAATCATGAGAAGTACCCTCGCCTATTGTTGTTATCAACTCATTCTTCGTTGAACAACAATGGCTGGGGCAGGCTCTCAGCCGAAGCTATAGTAGTGATGAAACTTCTGTAATAGAGGTGGAGCGAAGGGCTGAACAATTAACCGAAGTATACCTACTTCGCTTGTGTCTGTAAAACTAGCGGTCTGATAGAACTGGGTGCGGTCACGTATTGACTAGAGGAAAGTTCACCAATATAAGACGTCCCTCAGACACCGAAACAAGAAAGGAATACGCACATGTCACAGTTACTAGATAATATCCTATCTCGGTCCAATATGCTTGAAGCCTACAATCAAGTTAGAGCCAATAAAGGTTCAGCAGGAATTGACGGCGTAACTATTGACGAAATAGATGACTATCTCCGCAAACACTGGCGTTCAACTAAAGAACTCATAAAGCAGAGGTAGTACAAACCTCAGCCAGTTTTACGAGTTGAAATTCCCAAACCTAACGGCGGAGTCCGTCAGTTAGGTATCCCAACGGTCATGGATAGAATGATACAACAAGCTATTGTCCAAGTCATTAGTCCCATTTGTGAACCCTATTTCTCTGAGAGGAGTTACGGATTCAGACTCAATCGGTCATGCGAACAAGCTATTATCCAGTTATTAGAATACCTTAATGACGGTTATGAGTGGATAGTAGACATAGACCTGGAGAAGTTCTTTGATACCGTTCCTCAAGATAGACTGATGTCGCTTGTTCATAACATTATCCAAGATGGAGATACAGAATCTTTAATTCGTAAGTACCTTCATTCAGGTGTAGTCATCAACGGACAACGGTATAAAACACTAGTTGGAACTCCACAGGGAGGAAACCTATCACCGCTCCTGTCCAATATCATGCTTAATGAGCTAGATAAAGAGTTGGAAAATCGTGGACTTCGCTTCGTTCGCTACGCAGATGACTGCGTCATCATAGTTGGTAGTGAGGCGGCTGCTAAACGTGTTATGCATTCAATTAGTCGTTATATTGAAAAACGATTAGGTTTGAAAGTCAACATGACCAAGACCAAGATTGTGAGACCGAGCAAATTAAAGTACCTAGGATTTGGGTTCTGGAAATCATCTGAGGGCTGGAAAAGTCGTCCGCATCAGGATAGCGTACAGAGTTTCAAGAGAAAACTCAAGAAACTAACGGCCCGTAAGTGGAGTATTGACCTAGACAGCCGAATTGAGGGACTAAACTGGGTCATCCGAGGTTGGATAAACTACTTTTCTATGACGAACATGAAATCAGTCATGGAAAGCATTGATGAACGACTAAGAACTCGAATAAGAGTTATTATCTGGAAACAATGGAAGAAGAAATCTAGGCGATTAGGGGGACTTCTCAAATTAGGAGTACCGAAGTGGATAGCGGATAAAGTATCTGGCTGGGGAGACCATTATCAATTAGTGGCTCAGAGCTCTGTACTGAAACGTGCCATATCAAAACCAGTCCTCGCTAAACGTGGACTGGTTTCTTGCCTAGATTATTATCTAAAACGACATGTGTTAAAAGTTAGTTGAACCGCCGTGTGCCGAACGGCACGCACGGTGGTGTGAGAGGGACTAGAAATTAGTCCCTACTCGATTGTATGGTATACTCATTATCATAGCAAGTTAAACCGATTTTCGAAGTGTATAATTTGTTCTATTGCTGGGGACTAAAGGCATTTCGCTTGATGATATAGATAAGGTTATTACAGATCCCAAGTATTGTATTTAAATAGGACAGGAATTGATTTAATGCTATTGTAAAATGTCTGATTGTTAGGATGTGCGTCTTAAATCGCTTCAAAGGGCAGGTTAGACTGCGCGTTTGAATGCTCTTGTGCACCACCTCAGGTATATTGTTTTCACTGAGATTTAGTTACTATTATTTTATACTGACAAAAATGTCCTGTTTGTTTTTTTCAAAATTAGATAAACTAGGTCTATCAATTAAAGGAGGCATAGTTTTATGCAATTTGAAAAGATTTATTTTGAAGTTCAGGGAATTGTCCACCGCGCGCGTAAGGATTTCTACGTGAAGTTATGGGAACGTGAGGATTGGGACCAGGAGGGGATGTTGGTTCTGTACAAATTACTATGCAGTTTTCCAGAATTGGAGGAAGATAAGGATAAGCTCTGTAGTTACTTTAAGGTTCAGTTCCGAAATCGTGTTCGGGATGTTGTGCGCAGGCAAGAAAGCCATAAGCGGAAGTTTGACCGTATGCCCCATGAAGATATTCATGATTTGTCGCATCTAGTAAAGTCGCCGGGATTGTTAAATGACGATTTTATTGTTTTGCGAGATATGTTGCGGACTTATAGAAGTCAGCTGTCGACGGAACAGTTAGAAAAATACGAGAAGCTAATCACAGGTCAGAGTTTCCATGGGCGGAGGAATATGATACGTGAACTGCAAGACTACCTGCGAGATTTTAAGTAGAAGAAAGAATTGTTGGTACTACCTATAACGGCACTTTATTTATTGAATTTGTATTTTCTAAGCATATATTTTCAAAATTCTTATTATTTTCGGTATAATTGTTGGAACAGAGAAAGTAGAGTGTATAGTTATGTATCAAGTCATTAAAATGTATGGAGATTTTGAACCCTGGTGGTTTATTGAAGGTTGGGAAGAAGACATCACTGACAAGTTAGTTTTTGAAAATTATGAGGATGCTGTTCTTGCCTTTCAGAAAGAGTGGACAGATTTGGCTAGTCGCTTTCCTAAGAAAGAATCGAAGGGTGGGATGATGACAGCCTTTTGGGATGAAGCGGATCAGTATTGGTGCGAGGAATGTGATGAGTATTTGCAACGTTACCATTCTTTGCTATTGCTAGAAGCTAAGGAAGATTCCAAGAAGAAGGACCTTGTACCGAGAGTAAGGCCGTGCAAACTCAAGAAAGGGAATTGCGTAAATTATTAAGAGAGAAGGATTGATGGTTCAGTCCTTCTTATTTTTTTAAAAAAAATTTTTGCAAAAATCATCATTTTTCCGAACTAATAGGTGAGGAGGATTTATGATTCAAGAAAAAGCAAAACAAATGATAGAGGAGGCGGTAACCGGTCGAGTCAGTGACATTTATCTGGTTCCCAAAGGTGAGACCTATCAGCTCTATCATCGTATCATGGACGAACGGGAATTTGTCCGAGAGCTGGAGGAAACGGAAGTAGATGCTCTGATTGGGCATTTCAAGTTTCTAGCTGGTCTCAATGTCGGTGAGAAGCGCCGTAGTCAGCAGGGGTCCTGCGATTATGATTATGGCAAGGGCGAGATTTCTCTGCGCCTGTCGACGGTCGGGGATTATCGTGGCAAGGAAAGTTTGGTCATCCGTCTGCTCTATGATAATGACAAGGAGTTGAAATTCTGGTTTCAGGCAGTAGAGGAAATTGCCAAGGAAATCAAAGGTCGGGGGCTCTACCTTTTTTCGGGTCCAGTCGGCTCTGGCAAGACCACGCTTATGTACCATTTAGCCAGGATGAAATTCCCAGACAAGCAAATTCTGACCATCGAAGATCCGGTGGAAATCAAGCAGGACGATATGTTGCAACTTCAGCTCAATGAAACTATTGGCGCGACTTATGACAATCTCATCAAACTGTCCCTGCGCCATCGTCCTGACCTGCTCATCATCGGGGAAATCCGTGATGCAGAGACAGCTCGATCAGTTATTAGGGCTAGTTTGACCGGAGCGACAGTCTTTTCGACGGTGCATGCCAAGTCCATTTCGGGTGTCTATGCTCGGATGTTGGAATTGGGTGTTAGTCCAGAAGAGCTCAATAATGCCCTGCAAGGTATTGCCTACCAGCGCTTGATAGGGGGAGGAGGTGTTGTTGATTTTGCCAGAGAAGATTTCCAAAACCATTCCGCAGATAAGTGGAATGCACAGATTGATAGCCTTCTTGCAGCAGGACATATCAGTCCTCGGCAGGCGGAGGCCGAAAAAATTATCCTTGGAGCGTCAGCGTAAAGTCATCGAGCTTTTTAACAATCTCTTTGCCAGTGGCTTTCACTTGGGAGAGATTGTTGATTTTCTCAGGCGCAGTCAGCTCTTGGCAGACCAATATACGCAAATCCTATCAGACGGTCTGGTAGCGGGGAAGCCTTTTTCGAGCCTTTTAGCTGATTTGGCCTTTTCCGACACAGTTGTCACTCAGGTGTCATTGGCAGAAATTCATGGCAATACCAGTCTCAGTCTGCAACACATCGAGACCTATCTGAGCAACTTATCCAAAGTACGGAAAAAATTGATTGAGGTGGCGACCTATCCCGTTATTCTATTAGGATTTTTGGTGTTGATTATGCTGGGTCTGAAAAACTATCTCCTGCCACAGTTGGAGGAGGGCAATGCCGCGACCATGCTCATCAACCATTTGCCGACCATCTTTCTCGGGTTGGTTTTAACCATCTTGCTCTGCACTTTAGCAGGCTACATCTGGTACCGCAGGACGGCTAAAATCACTGTCTTTAGTTGTCTGTCCGCTCTGCCATTTTTCGGAAAACTCATCCAAACCTACCTGACCGCCTACTACGCGCGGGAGTGGGGTAGCCTCATCGGGCAAGGATTGGATATGCAGCAGGTGGTTCGGCTGATGCAGGAGCAGCAGTCCCAGCTCTTTATCGAGATTGGGCGAGATATGGCGGAGGCTTTGGGCAATGGGCAGAGCTTTGACCAGCATATCCGTTCCTATCCATTTTTCAAGAGGGAACTGAGTTTGATTGTGGAGTACGGGCAAGTCAAGTCCAAGTTGGGTAGCGAGCTTGCCGTCTACGCCAATGAGTGTTGGGAGGAATTTTTCTCTCGCGTTAATCGTGCCATGCAGCTTATTCAACCGCTGGTCTTTCTCTTTGTCGCTCTCGTTGTTGTTCTTATCTACGCAGCCATGTTGCTGCCAATTTATCAAAATATGGAGATGTAAATGAAGAAATTACTAAAAATGAAGAAAAAAGGTTTCACTCTGGTGGAAATGTTAGTCGTCCTTGGAATTATTAGTGTGCTTTTACTCTTGTTTGTACCTAATTTGAGCAAGCAGAAAGAGGCGGTACGGAAAAAAGGAGATCAGGCAGTTGTCAAAGTAGTAGAGAGTCAGATGGAGCTCTATGAATTGGAACATGACAAGAAAGCAACAGTAGCCGATTTGCAATCTGCTGGCTACATTGACATAAAACAGGCAAAAGAATATGAGAAAGCCAAAGCCTCTAATCCAGATAACCAATAAAGCCTTTACTCTGCTAGAAAGTCTGTTGGTTCTTTTTATCGTGAGCTTTCTTGCTCTGGCTTTGTCGGGTTCTGTCCAGTCGGCTTTTCGGTCGGTGCAGGAGACGGTTTTCTTCTGGGAGTTTGAGGAGCTTTATAAGGATAGCCAGCGTCTGGCGGTCAACAGCCAGCAGGAAATCCATTTGCAACTGACGGATAGCCAACTGTCCAACGGTCATCAGTCCGTGCAGGTGCCTGCTAGTATCGATGTACTGACTGAGCAGGCTATTGTTTTCGATAAAAAAGGTGGGAATTCCTCGCTTGCCAAGCTGTCCTTTGGGGCGGGGGACAAGACGGTGTCGTATCAATTATATATAGGGAGTGGTCGTTATAAGAAATCGGAAAAATAAGGCCTATATCTTGCTGGAGGGGCTGGTGGCCTTGTCGGTTCTAGTCACTATTACCAGCCTCTTTCTTTCGGCCATGGAGGTCAGTCGCAGGCAACAGGCGGAGGGCTTGTATCAACAGGAGGTCCTCAATGTTGCCAAGATGGCGGTGCAGACGGGTCAGGATAATCTGTCGCTCAATGGTGTCAAGGTGACGGTCCAGCGGTCGGACAAGGTTTTGGCTGTCTATCATGATGGAAGAGAGGTGGCGCGTGTTGAGAAAAACTAGGTGTGCTGCCTTTACTCTTCTGGAATGTCTGGTGGCATTGGTCATCGTTTCAGGCAGTTTGCTGGTCTTTGAGGGCTTGTCAAAATTGGTGGTCCACGAAGTTCGCTACCAGGACCAGCGTGTTGAGAAGAACTGGTTACTCTTCTGTGACCAGCTGCGTAGTGAATGGGAGGGGGCCAGTTTAGACAGAGTTGATGTGGGTCGGATTTATATCAGGCAAGATGGTCAGGCCCTGGCCTTTGGTAAGTCACGGTCAGATGATTTTCGTAAGACCAATGACCGGGGGCAGGGCTACCAGCCCATGCTGTACGGTGTCAAGTCGGCTAGCTATAGTCAATCTGGTCAGGTTGTTCGATTGGATGTGACGTTTGAAACTGGCGAGGAGAGGAGTTTCGTCTATGATTTTGAAGAAAAAGGTTAAGGCTGGTATCCTACTCTATGCCCTGCTCATGCTAGCAGTTTTCGTTCTCTTGCTGCAATTTTACCTCAATCAGCAAGTGTCTGAAGGTCAGTTGATTGGAGCCAGTCGAGAATCCACGCAAGCCTATCTCATAGCCCAGATGACCAAGGACCAGGTGGTTGAGGAAGTGTCACGCTTGGCTAAGGAAGAAGCAGCAAAAGAGAGTCAAGAAAAATTCTTGGCGGAAAAGGCTGAGCAAGCTAGGAAGGAGCAGGAAGAAAAGAAAGGAGAGACATCGGAAGAAAGTGTGACTTCTCAAACGAAGGAGAGACCATCTGAAAGTGGGCAAGAATCGGTATCTGCAGAAGATATGGAAAGGTCAAATAATGAGACCGCGCAGACCAGTCAAAAAGAAGAGGTGAAGAAAGAAAGTAAGCCAAAATCAATTGAAACGTCTGGTCAGCTGTCCTTTGTCCAAGGGCAGGCTCAGTACCAGGTCAAGAAAGAAAAGCTGACCGTGACAATCCAGTTATCAAGCGGTCGGACCTATCAGTATCAATTTATGATGAAGGAGGAAAAAGAGAGGGTAGAGGAGTCATAAGAGGCTCCTCTTTTAGTGCAAATTTGCCCAAATTTTGATAAGATAGAACCATGAATTTTGAAAATATTGAGCAGGCCTACGACCTGCTGTTAGAAAACGTACAGAACATCCAAAACCAGCTGGGCACCAATATTTACGATGCCATGATTGAGCAAAATGCGGCTTATATGGCTGGTCAGCATGAGTTGGAAACTGTTGTGACCAACAATCAGACTTTGAAGAGCTTAGAATTGAACAAGGAGGAATGGCGCAGAGCTTTTCAATTCCTACTGATTAAGGCCAACCAGACTGAGCCTATGCAGTACAATCATCAGTTTACACCAGACTCGATTGGATTTATCCTGTCTTTCTTAGTAGAACAGTTGGTCAGCACACCAGAAATCACGGTCTTGGAAATCGGTTCGGGGACGGGGAATTTGGCGCAGACTATTCTCAATGCTAGCCCAAAAAAATTGGATTATCTGGGGATTGAAGTGGATGATCTCTTGATCGACTTATCGGCCAGTATGGCAGATGTCATGCAGGCGGACATTTCCTTTGCCCAGGGGGATGCGGTACGTCCGCAGATTCTCAAGGAAAGCCAGGTCATCATCGCAGATTTGCCGATTGGTTATTATCCTGATGATCAGATTGCCAGTCGTTACCAGGTGGCCAGTTCGACCGAGCATACCTACGCTCATCATTTGCTGATGGAGCAGTCGCTCAAGTATCTGGAAAAGGATGGTTTTGCCATTCTTTTGGCTCCCAATGACCTTTTGACTAGTTCGCAAAGTGATTTATTGAAAAATTGGTTGCAGGACCAAGCCAATATTGTTTCTATGATTGCCCTGCCGCCAGAACTCTTTGGTAAGGCTGCTATGGCTAAGTCGATTTTTGTTCTACAGAAAAAGACGGCTCGTCAACTGATGCCTTTTGTTTATCCGCTCCAAAGTCTCAAAGACAAGGATGTTATCCAAGAATTTATGGTCAAATTCAAAAATTGGAAACAAGGGAATGCAATTTAGGTAAAAATCTGATATACTAAGTAGGAAAACGCTTTAAAGGGGGAAACTTATGTCAAAAACAATTGCGATTAACGCAGGTAGTTCAAGTCTTAAATGGCAACTGTACCAAATGCCAGAAGAAACGGTATTAGCGGCCGGAATTATCGAACGTATTGGTCTCAAGGACTCTATTTCAACAGTTAAGTATGATGGCAAGAAAGAGAGTGAAACTCTGGATATTGCTGACCATGTGCAGGCTGTTAAAATCCTTTTGGATGATTTGCTCAAACACAACATCATTGCTGACTTCTCAGAAATTACTGGGGTCGGTCACCGTGTAGTAGCTGGTGGTGAAATTTTCAAAGAATCAGCCCTCATTGATGACCAAGTGTTGACACAAATCGAGGAGCTGTCTAGCTTGGCGCCTTTGCATAATCCAGCTAATGCTGCCGGAATCCGTGCCTTCAAGGATATCTTGCCTGATATTACGAGTGTGGCAGTCTTTGATACAGCCTTCCATACGACTATGCCTGAGCATGCCTATATGTACCCAATTCCTCAGAAATACTACAAGGAAAACAAAGTTCGTAAATACGGTGCCCACGGAACGAGTCACTACTATGTAGCTCACGAAGCCGCTAAGGTTTTGGGACGTCCGATTGAGGAGTTGAAATTGATTACAGCTCACATCGGAAACGGGGTATCCATCACAGCCAACTACCATGGTGAATCTGTTGACACTTCTATGGGCTTCACACCGCTTGCTGGTCCTATGATGGGGACTCGTTCAGGTGATATTGACCCAGCGATTATTCCTTACTTGATTGAGAATGTCGATGAGTTGAAAGACGCGTCGGACGTTGTCAACGTACTCAACAAACAATCTGGTCTGCTTGGTCTATCCGGTATTTCTAGCGATATGCGTGATATCGAAAATGGTTTGCAGGAAAAACATCCAGGCGCAGTCCTTGCTTACAATGTCTTCATTGACCGTATCAAGAAGTTCATCGGTCAGTATATGGCTGTGCTAAATGGTGCAGATGCCATTGTCTTCACAGCAGGTATGGGTGAAAATGCTCCCCTCATGCGTAACGATGTTATCGCAGGCCTGTCTTGGTTTGGTATTGAACTAGACCCAGCGAAAAACGTTTTTGGCAACTATGGCGACATTACAACACCAGAATCAAAAGTTCGCGTCTTGGTTATCCCAACTGATGAAGAACTCGTTATCACACGTGAAGTAGAACGCTTGAAATAAGAAAAACTAACTGGTAGTCGGAGACTGCCAGTTTCTCTTATAGTTTATACCTTTAGAAAGGTATAGTTTTTAGCAAGTGGTCAAAGTATATAGTGTGTGATACAATAGACTAGCAAAGAAATTTGCACAGAGTAGATGGTTTGCGTTAAGTGTATGTGGATGGGATGTTGCCACATAACGAAGCTGATCTTTGCTTGTATCTGATGTCTCCTAGAGTAGGAACATTGGTCCTGGCTGAGAGTAGCGCGGTAAACCATTGCATCCGCTGTCGAATATACACGACAGCTCCATTTTGAAAAAGGAGCATTTTTTATGGAAAAGAAAATTCCAAAATTAACGGTGCAGCTGTTGGCTGCTATTGCTGTGACTCTTGCCTTGGTTATGATTGTGGAGAACTATTTCTCCATTCGTCTTTCGGAAACCTTGCAAGTCCAGTTTACCTTTATCCCAAATGCTATTTTGGGAGCTATTGCCGGTCCTGTTTGGGCAGCTATCTTTGTTGCGATTTCAGACCCAGTCTTTGTCTTGTTTAGTGGACAGACCATGTTATTCAGCTTTATCTTGATTGAGGCGGTATCGGCTTTTCTCTATGGTTGGTTCTTTTATCAAAAATCACTCGATACCAAGAACAAGGCTGATTGGCTCTATGTTGCAGGGGTTGTTGTCTTGATTCAGGTTGTGATTTCTTTCATCATGACACCGATTGCCCTCCATTTCCATTTTGGAACACCTTGGATTGTTCTGTATAGCAGTCGCTTGATTAAGGCAGTTTTTGAAATTCCATTACGCATTGTCGTGACCATGCTTGTCTTGCCAAGTTTACAAAAAATACCTGAATTGGCCAAGTTAATGGGCATTAAATAAAACAGTATCGAGCAACAGGTCATCCCCCTGTTGCTGCTTTTGTAGAGAGGGAATCATGAATTATCAAGAAACTCGCCGGTGGCTATCTAATCGCCCGGCTTCTGATTTGGAACACGGGATTGCACGTGTCAACTGGATTTTGGAACGCTTGGACAATCCCCAACTTCAAGTTCCGACTATTCACTTTGTTGGTACAAATGGCAAGGGCTCGACCCTCAACGCCTTACAGTCTATCTTGCAGTCTTCGGGCTACAGAGTTGGTCGCTTTACTTCACCGTCTATCATTGATTTTCGAGAGCAGATTGTCTTTGAGCAAGAGATGATTTCAGAGGAAGATTTTTCGAGGATTGTGACAGACTTGCAACCTTTGATTGAGGACTTGGACCAGACGGCTGGACTGGATGCTATATCGGAGTTTGAGATTGTAGTAGTGGCTATGTTTGTCTACTTTGCCCACTACCAGCGTCCTGATATTCTCTTGGTGGAGGCAGGCATGGGCGGTTTGCAGGATGCGACCAATGTCCTTGCCCCATTGGCAGTGGTTTGCCCGTCCATCGGTTTGGACCATCAGGCTTTTTTGGGAGAGACCTACGCTGCCATAGCCCGTCACAAGGTCGCCGTCTTGCGTGAGCGAGTTCCCCTCCTCTATGCGACCGATTTGCCAGAAGTGGAGGCAGTTTTCGAGGAGCAGGCTCGTCAGCTTCAGAGTCCGACCTATGCGGTGGGACGGGAGATTCTTTTGGAAAATAGCAGAGCAGACTTTGCGGTTTCAAGCCCCTTCGGTCGAGTTGAGGATTTGAGGCTACAGATGCAGGGGCGTCACCAGGAGGTCAACGCAGCCTTAGCAGTGACAACAGCTCAGCTTTTCAGCCCTGATTTTCCAAAGATTACCAATGAAACCATCAGCCAGGGCTTGTCCCAAGCCATCTGGCCAGGCCGTCAGGAACTGATACTCCCCAATCTGTTGATTGACGGTGCCCACAATAATGAAAGCATCGCTGTCTTGACAGATTTGCTAAGAGAACAATACTCAGATAAGAAAATCGCATTTCTCTTTGCGGCTATTAACACCAAACCAGTAGATCAGATGTTGGAAGCGCTCAGTCAATATGGTCCAGTCACGGTGACCAGCTTTGATGATGTTCGAGCGGTAGAACTGGCTGACTATCCAGCTGGCTATGCGCGTGCGGAGCGGTTTCAAGACTGGCTAGCGCAGGCGGATTTGGATAATCCTGACAAGATCTACGTCATCACAGGATCGCTTTATTTTATCGCCCAGGTTCGGAAGTACCTTGTGGAGCATTTTTTATCGAGCTAATACTCAGTAGAATTCAAAAATAGCGGACATCAGTTCGAGTTCTCAACTATAGCATTTATATATGTTAAGTTTTATTAAAACCTAATTAGCATGCCTATCTGCCTTTGGAAATTTCCCCAAATTTTCTATGGAAGTCCTCACTCTCTCAGAATTGCTAGATTGATTTTAACTGAGTATAACAGAAAAGACCTTGGCCGAAATGGCGGAGGTCTTTTAACGATAGATTTTATTGCTCTGTTGACGGTTTATAATTCCTGTCCAATTCTTCCATGGTCTGGTAGATGGTATCTGGAATCATGACGACCTGTGGTTCCAGGTCCTGCATGCCATAGCTTGGGTCAATGCATTCTGCCCAGTATTCCAAGTGTTTTTTATCAATTTCAGACTGGGAATCTTCTACAGCGATACCACCTTCAGCTTGGATAGAATACCAGTAGAGAAATTCTTGACCGGCCATGTTTTCGCGGAAGATGGTCTCGACGTACATTTTCTCGTCTTCAAGAGTAAGGAGGGTTTCTTTCATGTTGGCATTAAGGAACTGCATCCACTCGTCAACCTTGGCAGATTTCCCTTCTTTGACATGAAAGCGGGATAATTCTACATTTAGCTTCATATTTGTATACTAATAATTCTTAATCAAATCAACCGTTGAGCGGTCTAGCTTTTTTATGATGGCTTGCAAGAAGGCTTGAGCCTCTAAGAAGTCATCCATATTGTAGAGAGTTTGATGGGAGTGGATATAGCGGGCGCAGACGCCGATTGTTGTAGATGGCACACCCTGATTTTTCAGATGAGCAGCGCCAGCATCGGTGCCCCCCTTGCCGCAGTAGTATTGATATTTAATACCAGCTTCCTCAGCAGTTGTGAGGAGGAAGTCTTTCATATTTTTTAACATGATATGACCCGGATCGTAGAAACGAAGCAGGGTTCCGTCACCGATTTTGCCCTGGTCGCCATAAATATCGCCCGCAGGTGAACAGTCGACCGCCAGGAAAATATCAGGATTGAACTTAGTAGTAGAGGCATGAGCTCCACGTAGACCAACTTCCTCTTGGACATTGGCACCAGCGATTAGTTGGTTAGGCAGGGTTTGACCAGACAGACTTTCGAGCAACTCAGTGACCATGAGAACACCGAAACGATTGTCCCAAGCCTTGGAAATGACATTTTTACCGTTGGCTGATAGGATGGTCTCGTTTTTCGGAACCAAGACATCACCCGGGCGTACACCGTAAGACCAAGCCTCGTCGTAGTCAGCAAAACCAGCATCAAAAATAATATCGCCGATGGCTGGTAGACCCGGAGTATTTCCACCGCGAGAAAGGTGAGGTGGGACAGAGCCGGAAATGGCAGGGATTTTACGCCCGTCTTGCAAATGCAGGGTAAAGGCTTGACTGGATACGACCAGTGGGTTCCAACCGCCTAGTTCCACCACACGGAAGGTGCCGTCAGGCTTGATTTGGCTAATCATAAAGCCGACTTCATCCATGTGACCTGCAACCAAGATTCGCGGTGCTTGTTCAGCTGTCGTGTCCTTAATCCCAAAAATTCCACCCAAACCATCTGTTTCAATGCGGTCAACGTGAGGTGTGATTTTCTGGCGGATATGGTTGCGCACTTCACTCTCAAAACCAGGCAGGCTCTGCAATTCGGTCACTTCTTTAATCTTGTCAAAAAGGGTCATAACAAATTTCCTCCAATGATAACTTGCTACTATTTTACCATTTTTTATGATAAAATAGGGACCATGAATAAGAAAAAGGTAGCCGTGCTAGCCGGCTTAGTGGGGGCAGGTGTGCTCACCGCTAGCGCTCAATTTTACCGCAAGGTTCAGGAAGACCGTAAAAAGGCTCAGGCTCTCCAGCAGGTTCGGGCTTACTTCGCCGATTTGGGCAGCATTGCCACGGTCTATGTGGATGAAACCCAGTCCCAGTCCGACTATTTGGTAGGCGGGGTCATCATGGAAGATGGTCGTATTTTTCTATTTGAAAATACCAAAGGTGACATCACATTTGAGGAGGAAGCGAGATGATTTTTCCACAGAATTACGAGGAAGTGGCCGTGCTCGTCCAGTCTGGTCAGCGGACAGTTTTTCTCTTTATGACCAGCTGGTGTGGGGATTGCCACTATATCAAGCCGCATTTGCCAGCTATCGAAGCTGCTTTTCCCGACATGACCTTTGTCCAGTTAGATCGGGATGACTTCATGCCCCTGGCTCAAGAATGGAATATTTTCGGCATTCCTAGCTTGGTTGTCTTGGAAAATGGTCAGGAAATCGGGCGATTTGTCGATAAAAACCGTAAAACCAAGCAGCAAATCATTGACTTTTTAGAAGGATTACCAGTATGAAAAAAACAGTAAGTAAACTTGCTCTAGCCACTCTCGTGATTGTCCTGGTTGGAGCACCGATGACAGCTGCCCATGCAGACATTCAGACAGATGTCATCAATGAAAAATGGGGCAAGCCAACCATGGTCTATGGCGGTGGTTTGTCAGATGCTCAAGTGACGGAGGTCAATAGTCTACTCAATATCAAGAATATTGAAAATGTCAGCCGTCAAGTGGTGCAGGGTCAGGATATGGACCAATATTTAGGGACTTCTGGTGCAGATACAGCCTCGCTCTTTTCATCTGTTTTGGTGCAGAAGCAGGAGTCAGGCAAGGGAGTTGTCGTTGACATCAAGACACCGCAGAATATCACCCTCATTACCTCAACTCAGTATGCTAATGCGGCCATTACCGCGGGAGCGACAGATGTCTTGATTGACGTTGCAGCTCCCATTCAGGTGACAGGTGAGTCTGCCTTGACGGGTGTTTACAAGGCTTTGGAGGCCAATGGCGAAACGGTAGATCCTGAGCGGACAGTGGTTGCCCAGCAGGAATTGGAAACCGTTAATGAAGTGGCGATTGCCCACGCAGGTCAAGAAAATTTTGACAGCTCTGCCTTTGACAAGGCTATCGCAGAAATCAAGACTGGCTTGGCAGAATACAAGGATTCTCAAGGTCAAATTGCCTCTGAGGACCAAATCAACACCATTATCAATGATGTCTTGAAACAAAATGGTCTGGATACAGTGATTACGGCTGATGAGATTTCTAAGCTGGTCACTTTTGCCAAAGCTTATCAGGAAACCAGCGCCATTGATTCGGAAGAAGTCGCTGCCCAGCTCAAGCAATTCAAGAGCCAGGCCGAGCAACAAATTTCAGATGCCTACAAAAATCTCCAGGATTCAGGCATTCTAGAGAAGCTTGGTTCCTTCTTTGAGGGTCTTTGGAAGGGGCTTATCGGATTATTTTCATAACATAGAAAAGGTTGATAAATGATTTTTACATATAATAAAGAATATGTCGGTGATGTGCTCATGGTCATCGTGGCTGATGGCAAAGGACAAGATGTAACAGTTGAACGCAAGGGCAAGGTTGCGCGTGTCTATATCGAGGAGACGGGGCAGACGGTAGCTTGGAATATTTTTGAAGTGTCTAGTCTGATTGATTTGAGCGGAAATGGTCAGGTCTTCTTGACAGACGAGCAGATTGCAGTCTTGAATGCAGAATTGAGTCAAGAAGGTTTTGCGGAAAGTTTGGTCAATGACAAGGAACCAAAATTTGTGGTCGGTCAGATTGTGGAATTGACACCGCACCCAGACAGCGACCACCTCAATATTTGTCAAGTCAACGTTGGCGACAAAACGGTGCAAATCGTAGCTGGCGCGCCAAACGCAGCCCAAGGCCTCAAAACCATTGTTGCCCTGCCAGGAGCTATGATGCCAAGCGGTAGCTTGATTTTCCCTGGTAAACTCCGTGGCGAGGACAGCTTTGGTATGATGTGTAGTCCGCGTGAATTGGGCCTGCCAAACGCACCACAAGTACGTGGTATTATCGAATTGGATGATAGCGCCGTCGTGGGCGATTCGTTTGAGCCTGCTAAACATTGGAAAAACTAAAAAAGAATTGGTCGCGTGCCAATTCTTTTTAGAACCTCCATTCACAAGAAAAGTATGTTTAGACAAGAGATAGTTTTTTGCCAATCAAGACCATTTTTTGATGGAATACTGACTGTATTTCGAGAAAAGCGAACGATGAGTGGCAGAAAACTAGCCTTGGCTAGAGATGCTGAGCTGTGAATGCAGGTTCTAGTATAGCCGTATTTGTTTTTCAATGGCTTGCTCAACTTCTGGTGCCAAAGCTTGGTGCGACTTGAGTTGGAAATAGATGCTGGATAGAAATCGTTGAATATTGAGCCAACGGAAATACTCAACCGGCTCTTGATTGGGGACATCTAATTGCTCCATCCATGTGGCTAGGGTTGAAGCCGAAACCTTTTGATTGAGGATGAGATAAACAGGTATCTGGACCAATCTCGTCTCTTCACCTGCTGAAAATGTGCTGTTTTGCTTGAGGCAGCAGTCTATAAGAGCTTGCCAAGCCTGCTCAAACTTGTCGGCTGGGAAGGCTTGGTGGCAGGTAGCAGCGAGGAGAAAATCCGCTCCATGGGCACCAGCATGCATCCAGCCCAGATTTTCATCGTAGCCACGCCAGTCATTTTCAAAAGTAAAAATGTCCAAGGCTTGTTCAAAGAGGATTTGGAGCTGGCTGTTAGTCAGGAAATTCTGATAGTGAGGACGGTCCTCATCTATGGCTATAATCAAAGCATAGAGCAGGCTGGCAAAACTGCGAGTTAGACTATCTTGTGAGAGAAGTTGCCTATGCTGGCTCTGTTCAAAAAGTTGCTGAGCCTGGTCTTTGATAATGATTTCATCCAGAAAAAGGTGGCAGAAACTGGCATAGACCAGCTGGTCACGAATGATAGGGTCAGGGTCTCCGATATGGTCTAAGAGCCAATTGATTTGCTCAGTGCTGTAATATTCATTGCTTTCTAACTTTTTTTCTAAAATTTCTTTCATTTTTTCCTTTCTTTTGCGAATAGATAGGTAGGAGGATAAAAAATGTACAATAAAGTTATTCTAATTGGTCGTTTGACGGCCCAGCCTGAGTTGACGCAGACGCCGTCGGGAAAAAATTTAACCCGCGTTACAGTTGCTGTCAATCGTCGCTTCAAGACAGAGTCTGGTGAGCGCGAAGCGGATTTCATCAATATCATTTTCTGGGGTAAATTGGCTGAAACACTGGTGTCCTACGGTAGCAAGGGCAGCTTGATTTCCCTTGACGGAGAGCTCCGTACTCGTAAATATGAAAAAGATGGTAATAACCATTATGTGACTGAAGTCCTTGGAAACAGTTTCCAGTTGCTCGAAAGTCGTGCCCAACGCGCCATGCGTGAAAATAATGCTGGCGAAGACTTGGCTGACTTGGTTCTAGAAGAGGAGGATCTGCCCTTCTAACAGAAAGTGACAATTTATTGACGTCTCAAATATTTTCCCTATAAATAATGAAATAATGTCTGGTAAATCGGTCCTAGGACTGATGATAGGATGTGAAAAGTCGTTTATACTAATATCAATCCTAAATATTTTTCATATCTCCTTAGAATGCCGGTGTAAGCTGGCATTTTTTGCGTCTGAACAACTGAAGGTACTTATTTTTATCCAAAAATGTGAGAATCAGTCTCAGGACGGATGTGAACAGTGTAGAACTCGGATATACTTAAGTCAATCCTAAATATTTTTCATAATCTCCTTAAAGAACGCTGGCGAAAGTTGGCGTTTTTTAGCGCCCTTTTTTACGGTCATTCCACCATTCGAGGAAGATAACCATGATTGATAGAACAATCACACCATAGAAGAAAAAGATAAACCAGTGGGGATGTAGAAAAAAGACAATCCAAATGGTCCAGAGTAGGTAGGCGAAAATGATTTTTCCCAGGAAGTTTAATTTCCGTTTCAAAAACCACTCTAAAAAACCTTCGTAGGTAGAATATCTGCTTTCCTGATAGTCTTTGTATAGATTTTTGAAGAATGTCATAGAGACCTCCTTTCCTAAGAAGAGTATAGCATATTCTCATAAGTAAGACTAGTTGGTTTTTCGTACGACCTGGGACGGATTTCAAAAAACTTGGTAGAATTTCCTTGACTATTTTTGACCAAGTGATACAATAAGAATTGTGAATTAGCACTCGCGATATCAGAGTGCTAAAAATGAAGGAGGCATTGATATGTTGAAACCATTAGGCGATCGCATCGTTGTAAAAATCGAAGAAAAAGAACAGACAGTAGGGGGCTTTGTCCTTGCAGGAACCAGCCAAGCAGCGACCAAAGAGGCGCAGGTATTGGCGGTTGGTCAAGGAATTCGCACCTTGAACGGAGAATTGATTGCACCGTCTGTTGCAGTCGGTGACAAAGTCTTGGTCGAGGCCCACGCTGGTCTGGAAGTCAAAGATGGTGAAGAAAAAGTGACCATTGTCCGTGAGGCGGATATTGTAGCAGTGGTTGAGTAAGATAGACTATGAAAGAACAGCTAAGTGAGATTCTTCAGAATTTTTTGCAAGTTAGCACGTCCGGAAACTGTATAACTGCCTGGGAACAAGGAAACCAGCAGCAAATTTGGTTTCAATTGACGTCAGACAATATGCTAAACTTAGCTCTTCCAATTAAGAAACCTTGGTTTCTATCCTTGGAAACAGTCTTGCCGCCCTTGTTAGATGGTATGACAATTTTGGATTATCGCTCCAAACGATATATTACTTTAGATGTAACAGCACAATCACTAGAGCAAATTTGTGATTATCTTGTGGTCTACTTTGAACACTTTTTGGGGGCTAATCTGATATTTTTGTGGAAATTTGAAGAAATATAGCACTTTATAATATTTAATTGATACAAAGGATGGAAATAAAATGGCAAAAGAAATTAAATTTGCAGCAGATGCGCGTGAGAGCATGGTACGCGGTGTCGATATTTTGGCAGACACTGTAAAAGTAACCTTGGGTCCTAAAGGCCGCAATGTAGTCTTGGAAAAAGCTTATGGCTCACCCTTGATTACCAATGATGGGGTAACCATTGCCAAAGAAATCGAGCTTGAAGATCATTTTGAAAACATGGGTGCCAAATTGGTATCGGAAGTCGCATCTAAGACCAACGATATTGCAGGTGACGGTACGACAACAGCGACTGTTTTGACCCAAGCTATTGTCCGTGAAGGCTTGAAAAACGTGACAGCGGGTGCCAACCCAATCGGTATCCGTCGAGGGATTGAAGCTGCGGTCGCGACAGCAGTGGATGCCTTGAAAGCGCAAGCTATTCCTGTTTCAAACAAGGCAGAAATTGCTCAGGTTGCGGCAGTTTCATCCCGTTCTGAAAAAGTCGGTGAGTATATTTCAGAGGCCATGGAGCGCGTGGGAACAGATGGTGTCATTACCATTGAAGAATCTCGCGGTATGGAAACAGAGTTGGATGTCGTAGAAGGCATGCAGTTCGACCGCGGTTATCTGTCTCAATACATGGTAACGGACAATGAAAAAATGGTGGCAGAACTGGAAAATCCATTTATCCTCTTGACGGATAAGAAGATTTCTCATATTCAAGAGATTTTGCCACTCTTGGAAAGCATTCTTCAAACCAATCGACCGCTCTTGATTGTGGCGGATGATGTGGATGGTGAGGCTCTGCCAACGCTTGTTCTTAATAAAATCCGCGGCACTTTCAACGTTGTAGCGGTTAAGGCGCCCGGATTTGGTGACCGTCGCAAGGCCATGTTGGAAGATATTGCTATCTTGACAGGCGGTACCGTGATTACAGAGGACTTGGGGCTGGACCTCAAAGATGCGACTATCGAGTCGCTTGGTCAAGCTGCCAAGGTCGTAGTTGATAAAGACGGCACAACTATTGTGGAAGGCGCTGGCAATCCTGAGGCTATCAGCAATCGTGTGGCAGTTATCAAGTCACAAATCGAGTCAACAACTTCTGAATTTGACCGCGAAAAACTCCAAGAACGCTTGGCTAAATTGTCTGGCGGTGTGGCAGTAATTAAGGTCGGCGCGGCAACTGAGACTGAGTTGAAAGAAATGAAACTCCGTATCGAAGATGCCCTCAACGCAACCCGTGCTGCGGTCGAAGAAGGAATTGTAGCCGGTGGTGGTACAGCTCTTGTCAACGTGATTGACAGCGTGGCTAAGTTGGACTTGTCTGGTGATGATGAGACAGGTCGCAATATTGTTCTGCGTGCCTTGGAAGAACCAGTTCGTCAGATTGCTTACAATGCTGGTTACGAAGGCTCTGTTGTGATTGACAAGTTGAAACATTCTGAGCTTGGCACAGGTTTCAACGCTGCAACAGGTGAATGGGTCAATATGATGGAAGAAGGAATTATTGACCCTGTTAAGGTGACTCGTTCAGCTCTTCAAAATGCAGCATCTGTTGCCAGTCTCATCTTGACTACCGAGGCAGTTGTTGCCAACAAACCAGAACCAGCTGCTCCAGCTATGCCAGCAGGTATGGATGGCATGGGTGGTATGGGCTACTAAAGAGAAACAAATAAAAACTTGGTCACCTGGCCAAGTTTTTTGATACAGAGAAAATCCTTATCTGCCCCAGACGAGGAAAGTAGAGATTCATGGACATTGCCATGTCTTAGTCACAATCCAAATAAAAATAGATGTCAGCCTTGCCTTCTTGAGCAGTTCCTTTGTAGACCCTGGTATCTAGACCACCAATTTCAAAACCGACCTTTTGGTAAAATTGACAGGCGATGAGATTGTTGTCTTGAGCGATGGTATAAATTCCCTGGTAACCTTTTGACTGAGCAATTTCCTTGGCCTTGTCTATCAGCATGCTAGCCAGTCCTTGTTGGCGATAGTCTGCATAAACCTTTAGGTCGTGGAGGTAGATATACTTGAATAGCGGTTTTTGTAGGATAGCCAAGCCGACACATTTGTTGTCATCATAGGCGCCGATGAAGATATGACTATCCTGTATTTGTTCAAAATCGTAGTTTTCATCAGGAAAGGTCACCCATTCGGTTGACTCAAAAAGGACTGCTTATCTGGACCAAGCCTGGTTCTGATAGGATGGGATAAGCCGACCTATCAGAGGGAAGGGTTGATTGGGGATGTTGATATCTTGCTGGTTCTTGAGGGTGATTTCTTTAATGCTAATCATGTTCGTCCTCATTTTATGTTGATTGACCTATTATAGCATGTCATCACTTTTGACGGAAAGAGCGTGCATCTTGTTGATTGGCTAAAATATACCTTAGAGAGTTTTTTCTGTTACAATAGAATCATATTTTTGTGGAGGTTTCGGATGAAGGTTGGTCTAGTTCTAGAGGGTGGCGGCATGCGCGGGCTCTATACGGCTGGTGTACTGGATGCATTTTTGGATGCAGGCATCAAGGTGGACGGGATTGTCAGTGTATCGGCTGGAGCGCTTTTTGGTGTCAATTTTCTATCCAAGCAACGTGGGAGAGCCCTCCGCTACAATAAGCGTTTTATCAAGGACAAGAACTATATGAGTTTGCGGTCTTGGTTGCTGACGGGTAATGTGGTCAACAAGGATTTTACCTACTACAAAGTGCCTATGGAGCTGGACAAATTTGACCAAGAGGCCTTTGCCAAGTCTGGCGTGCCTTTCTATGTGACAGTGACCAATGTCGAAACCGGTCTGCCTGAGTATTACAAAATTGATCATGTCTTTGAGCAGATGGAGCTCTTGCGAGCCAGCTCGGCTCTTCCGGTGGTCTCGAAAATTATCGAAGTTGATGGGAAAAAATATTTAGACGGTGGTCTTTCGGACTCCATCTCTATGGACTTTGCTAGAAGCCTGGGGTTTGACAAATTGATTGTGATATTGACACAACCCATTGATTACCGCAAGAAGCCCTCTAGCGGGCGGGTCTACCGCTTGCTTTACAAGAAATATCCTAAGTTTGTGGCGGTGGCTTCAAAACGTTACCAGCATTACAATGATACGGTTGAAAAGATTATCCAGTTGGAACATCAGGGTCAGGTTTTTGCAGTCCGCCCTCAAAAGTCGCTCGAAATAGGACGTTTGGAAAAAAATCCAGTCAAATTTGACGAGATTTATGGGCTGGGTCTGGCGGACGGGGAGAAAGCTGTGGCGGGATTGATGGGGTATTTGGGAAATGAAGAGTAATGAGCAGGAATCCCCCGTGATTTCTGCTTTTTTCTTTGCTTTATTCGTGATATAATGGTAAAGATAATTTATTGACATGGAGAAATGATATGAGCTTCTACAATCACAAGGAAATCGAGCCCAAATGGCAGGGATTTTGGGCAAAAAATCATACTTTTAAGACAGGAACAGATGCAGAAAAGCCAAACTTTTATGCCCTAGATATGTTCCCTTATCCGTCTGGGGCAGGCTTGCACGTTGGTCACCCTGAGGGCTATACGGCGACGGACATTCTCAGCCGTTACAAGCGTGCCCAAGGTTACAACGTTCTTCACCCAATGGGGTGGGATGCCTTTGGTCTGCCAGCGGAGCAATACGCTATGGACACGGGAAATGACCCAGCTGACTTTACAGCAGAAAATATTGCCAACTTCAAGCGTCAGATTAACGCCCTTGGCTTTTCTTACGACTGGGACCGTGAGGTCAACACGACTGACCCTAACTACTACAAGTGGACCCAGTGGATTTTCACTAAGTTGTATGAAAAAGGCCTAGCCTACGAGGCAGAAGTGCCTGTAAACTGGGTAGAAGAATTGGGAACAGCTATCGCCAACGAAGAGGTCCTTCCTGACGGAACGTCTGAACGTGGTGGCTACCCAGTTGTTCGCAAGCCAATGCGTCAATGGATGTTGAAAATCACTGCTTATGCAGAGCGTTTGCTCAACGACCTAGAAGAAGTTGATTGGCCAGAGTCTATCAAGGATATGCAACGCAACTGGATCGGCAAGTCAACCGGTGCCAATGTGACCTTCAAGATTAAGGACACAGACAAGGATTTCACAGTCTTTACTACCCGTCCAGATACTCTTTTTGGTGCGACCTACGCAGTCCTTGCTCCTGAGCATGATTTGGTAGATAGCATTACATCGCCTGAGCAGGCAGAAGCTGTGGCAGAGTACAAACGCCAAGCTTCTCTTAAATCAGATCTTGCCCGTACAGATCTGGCAAAAGACAAGACAGGTGTTTGGACAGGTGCCTACGCCATCAACCCTGTAAACGGCAAAGAAATTCCAATCTGGATTGCGGACTATGTGCTGGCAAGCTATGGAACAGGTGCTATCATGGCTGTTCCTGCCCACGACGAACGTGACTGGGAATTTGCCAAGCAGTTTGGTTTGGACATCATTCCAGTTTTGGAAGGTGGAAATGTAGAAGAAGCACCTTATACAGAAGACGGTGCCCACATCAACTCCGACTTCCTAGATGGTCTTAACAAGGAAGAAGCTATTGCCAAAATGGTAGCTTGGCTGGAAGAAAATGGTGTCGGTCAGGAGAAAATTTCCTACCGCCTCCGTGACTGGCTCTTCAGCCGCCAGCGTTATTGGGGTGAGCCAATTCCAATCATCCACTGGGAAGATGGAACTTCCACAGCCGTACCAGAAAATGAGTTACCTCTGGTATTGCCAAAAACCTCAGACATCAAGCCGTCAGGTACAGGTGAGTCACCACTTGCTAACTTGACAGACTGGTTAGAAGTGACACGTGAAGATGGCGTCAAAGGTCGCCGTGAGACCAACACCATGCCACAATGGGCGGGCTCAAGCTGGTACTACCTCCGCTACATTGACCCACACAACGACGAGAAATTGGCAGACGAAGAGCTTCTTAAAGCTTGGTTGCCAGTGGACATCTACATCGGTGGTGCTGAGCACGCAGTCCTTCACCTGCTCTACGCTCGTTTCTGGCACAAGTTCCTCTATGACATCGGTGTTGTGCCGACCAAAGAGCCTTTCCAAAAACTCTTTAACCAAGGGATGATTTTGGGAACTAGCTACCGCGACAGCCGTGGGGCGCTTGTGGCGACAGATAAGGTTGAAAAACGTGATGGTTCCTTCTTCAACATCGAAACTGGTGAAGAGTTGGAGCAGGCACCTGCTAAGATGTCTAAGTCCCTTAAAAACGTGGTCAACCCAGACGATGTAGTCGAGCAGTTTGGTGCGGATACCCTCCGTGTTTACGAGATGTTCATGGGCCCACTTGATGCGTCAATCGCTTGGTCAGAAGAAGGTCTTGAAGGTAGCCGTAAGTTTCTTGACCGCGTTTACCGCCTGATTACAACGAAGGAAATTTCTTCGGACAATAGCGGAGCGCTTGATAAAGTTTACAATGAAACTGTGAAGACGGTGACTGAGCATATTGAGGACCTGAAATTCAACACGGCTATCGCCCAGCTCATGATTTTTGTCAACGCAGCCAACAAGGAAGACAAGCTTTACGTCGAATACGCCAAAGGCTTTGTCCAATTGATTGCTCCATTTGCGCCACACTTGGCAGAAGAACTCTGGCAGGGTCTTGCAAATACAGGCCAGTCAATCAGCTATGTCGCATGGCCAACATATGATGAAAGTAAGCTGGTAGAAAGCGAAGTGGAAATCGTTGTCCAAATCAAGGGTAAAGTAAAAGCTCGCTTGACTGTAGCCAAAGACCTGTCACCAGCTGAACTTGAAAAAGTTGCCCTTGCAGACGAAAAAGTCCAAGCTGAAATCGCTGGTCAAACAGTGGTGAAGGTGATTAGTGTTCCGAACAAACTAGTTAATATTGTTGTGAAATAAACTCGCTTATTGGCCCTATTTCCGATTTACAACAGTCTATTCCTAGACTGTTGTATCCGAATAAATTAGTAAACGTCGTTGTGAAGTAAACTGACTTCCGTCAGTTCCTATTTCCCACCTCAGCTAATCTCTCCCAAGGTTGTCTGAGCCAAATAAACAGTTAAGCAAAGCGACTGGTTTCTTTTCTAGCTTATAGACATATACAAAAAACGACTTCCGTGCGAAAAGCGGGAGTCGTTTTGCTGTTATTACAGTTTTTCATTGACATAGCGGACGAAGTAATTCCACCAAGAGACGGGCCAAATATCAGCCTTGACTTCTTTTTCGATGACCATTTCAAGACTTGGTTGTTCTTGAATGTAACCCTTGCCGATCAGGTCGGAGTCATGGAGCCACAGTCTTCCGGCTGCTGTTCCTTTTTTAAGTGGTGCCTCAAGAGGGCCTTCGACTGATTTAAAAGAAGCGGTTGGCAATTCGACAGCCGAGCGTTTGATTGGAATTCTAAAGTCTCTTTGGGCAACAACTGGGCTAGTGTCGACGCGTCCATTGAAAATCTCAATAGAGCTGTCATCAAAGGATTTCCCCTGCCCTAGATAGGTAATAGATTGGAAATGCTGGGCAACATAGTTGAGCAAATTGGTCGTTGCGATATAGCGGTAATCGGGATCAATATCGCTGTGGTCGGCGTTGAGGATAACCGTCAGGACACGCATATTTTGCTGGTCAACAGTTGTCACCAGGGAGGCGCCAGCAGTAGCAGAGTATCCCGTTTTCAAACCATCTACACCTGCACGCTGATAGGGTTTACCTTCCAACATCCCATGCCCACCATAATAGGTATGCCCATCCATGGTTAAGCTTTGTTGGCTGGTGATGTCCAGTACCTGAGGATGATCCAAGACCAGACGACGGGCAATAAGGGCGATTGCCGCAGCAGAAAATTTATTTTCATCCTCTTTACCAGTGCCGGGATAGCGTTCATCCCCGAGGTAGGAATTATTCAAGCCAGTCGCATTGACAATCGTGGCATCACCAATACCCCAGGATTGGACTTTTTCTCTCATCAAATCCACAAAGGCTTTCTCACTACCTGCCACCTTCTCAGCCAGGGCCATTGTTGCGCTATTGGCAGAAACAATCAATGATGCCCGGAGCAGCTGTTCGACCGTGTATTCCCTACTTTCTAAAAGAACGTTACTGATTTCTGTATTGAGAGTCAGCTTATAGGGAAAATCAGATATGGCTACAGGGCTGTCCATTGTCAATTTTCCTTCTTCAATAGCTTCATAGACCAAGTAGGCCGTCAACAACTGACTGATAGAAGCAACGCTGGCTGGGCTATGGGCATTTTTTTCGTATAAAATTTTTCCTGTTTCGACTTCAATAGCGATGGCATGCTCAGCTGCCGCCTGGTAAACCTGCTCCTCGGCCAGACTGGTTTGGCCTCCTAGAATAATGGAAAGTAGAAAAACTATCAAGAATGAACTGTATTTTTTCATATAAAATTCCTTTTTAATCGATTATTTCCTATTATATCATATTGTAAAGGGGCTAGACACATGAAAAAAGGCTAGAAATTATTAGAAAATATAGAAAATTTGGTTTTTTACAAAATTTTCTGACAAAAACGCTTTCTTTAATAAAATTTTATGATATAATACTATTCATAGACATAAATCTATGTCCCAAAAAAAAGAAAACAGAGGTGTTTTATGAAAAAGACAACAAAACTCTTTGCCTTAGCAGGTATCACACTCTTATCTGCATCTGTTTTAGCAGCTTGTGGTGCTAAGTCGTCATCAAGTTCATCAGAACAAAACTTGTCATTCCCAGCAGATGTTTCTCAAGATGGAACAGCTGTTTCTGGTGCTCAATTAAATTATGCTTGGGTATCTCCTACAACTTCTTCAGGTCTTTTGATTGACGAGCTGACTGAAAATACAACTGACTCAACATTTGGTGGAATGGTTGATATTTCAATGTTTGGTTACGATGGAGATCGTAAATTAGATGACTCAGGTCTTGCTAAAGCTGAATTTGATGTGGAAGGTAAAAAAATCACTGTTAGCTTGACTGGTAAAGACTACAAGTGGTCAGATGGTGAACCATTCACAATCAACGACTATATCTTCACAATCAAGTCATTGGCAAGCAAAGACTATACCGGTGTGCGTTTTGATGATAAATTCTTGAACATTGAAGGTATGCAAGAATTTGTTGACGGTAAAGCATCAGACATTTCAGGTATCAAGAAAATCGATGATTATACAGTTGAACTGACTGTGAAAGAAATGTCACCTTCTATGATGTATGCCGGTGGTGATGTACCTGCCTATATCCAACCAGAACACATCTACAAAGATATTCCTGTGGCTGATTGGGAAAAGAGCGAGTATTCACGTACTGCTAAACTTGTAGGTATGGGGCCTTGGAAAATCAAGGAAATCGTAAACGGTGAGTCTATCACTTACGTTCCAAACGAACACTTCTTCAAGGGTACAACACCAAAAACAAGTTCATTGAAAATTGATATTGTCTCTCCTGATACTATCGTTTCTGAAATGAAGGCTGGTAACTACGATATCGCAGATATGCCTGTTGACCAGTTGGATTCATATAAAGATGCTTCTAACTTGAACATCGTTGGATCTTTGGATTCAGTTTACGAATATATTTCATTCAACCTTGGTAAATATGACGAAGCTGCTGGCAAGAACGTTATGGATGAGAATGCTAAGATGAATGATGTGAAACTTCGTCAAGCGATTGCCTATGCGATTGATACCAAAACTGCTGGTGAGTCATTGTACAATGGTCTATACCACCCAGCAAACTCAATGATTATTTCATTCTTTGGTGAACTTCATGATTCTGAATTGGCAGGCTATACATACGATCCAGAAAAAGCTAAGAAACTCTTGGATGAAGCTGGCTACAAGGATACAAACGGTGACGGCATTCGTGAAGGTAAAGACGGTAAAGAATTCAAAATCACTTTCGCAGCTCGTAAACGTACAGAAGCGAACGAAGCACTCGTACAACAATACATTGCTTGGTGGAAAGAAGTTGGCTTGAATGTTGAATTGTACACTGGCCGTACTGTTGAAGTAAATACTTTCTACGATGCACTTCAAGCAAACGACCCTGCAATTGATATGTATGCTGGTGGTTGGTCAACTGGTTACGATCCAAACCCAACAGGTACTTGGGGTCCTATCGCTGCCTTCAACATGTCACGTTTCGTATCTGAAGAAAATACAAAATTGTTGGATGCAATTAGTTCTACTGCTTCATTCGATGAGAAAACAAACCTTGAAAACTACAAGGCTTGGCAAAAATATGCTCACGAACAAGCATTTGCTATTCCAACATTTGAATCTGAGTCTATTACAGCATTGAACAAGCGTGTGAAAAACTATGATTCTAACTATGGTTCAGCTTCAGGTAAAGGTATTGCTCTTGAAAATATCGAATTGACAGCTGATAAAGGTGTAGCGGCAGAATAGTTTTATAAAGAAGATAATAGAATCTGAAAAAGCCAACTTGGTTGGCTTTTTTCAGATTGCTATTGGAATTTTCTGATAATTATGGTATAGTAGAACCAGTATACAAAAAATGATTGATGTCATTTTTAGTTTTTAGTAAACGCTATCAAATCCTATATAGACTTGGTGGATTTATTAAAAAAGATATAAAAAGGTCAGTTTTCATAGACTTAAGGATATTTGATTTGAAGGATGAAAGAAGTTGAATGAACTGATGAACAAAGGAGGAAAAAGCGTGGCTATTGAAAAACCGCTTTTAGACATTAAGGATTTGCACGTTGGATTCCGCATCGGTGATGATTATTTTGATGCAGTTGACGGTGTTGATATTACCTTACAAAAAAATGAAATCCTAGCAATTGTTGGAGAATCTGGTTGTGGTAAATCAACTTTGGCAACAACAATTATGGGGCTACATAATCCATTAAATACCAAAATTACAGGTAGCATCCAGTACAATGATATGGAATTAATTGGGATGGACGAGGCCAAGTACAATACGGTGCGTGGAAATGATATTGGTATGATTTTCCAAGATCCCTTGGCGTCTTTAAATCCGTTGATGACCATTGGTGCACAGATTGATGAAGCGCTATTCTATCATACAGACTTGGATGCCAATGCCCGTACGGAGCGTGTTTTGGAATTATTAGCTCAAGTAGGTATTCCAAATCCTAAACGTACATTTAAGCAGTATCCACATGAGTTGTCAGGTGGTATGCGTCAGCGTATCATTATCGCCATGGCCTTATCTTGTAAACCTCCGATTATTATTGCCGATGAACCGACAACAGCCTTGGATGTAACTATTCAGGCACAGATTTTGGATTTATTAAATGATATTCAAGCAGAAACTGGGTCAGGTATTATTTTGATCACTCACGACCTAGGAGTGGTGGCAGAAACAGCAGATCGTGTAGCAGTTATGTACGGTGGTCAGTTTGTAGAAGTTGCTCCTGTTGAGGAACTCTTTACCAATCCTAAACATCCATACACCCGTTCTCTTTTGAAATCAAATCCGCAATCAGAAAATGAAGGCGGTGAGTTACATGTAATTGACGGAATTGTACCGCCAATTACAAAGATGTTGCGTAAAGGTTGTCGATTTGCACCACGTATTCCGTGGATTGAAGCAGCAACACACGAAGAAAATCCGGTTATGCATGAAGTTGGACCTAACCATTTTGTACGTTGTACTTGCCATGAAACATTCTATTTTGAAGGGGAGGCCTAATAGTGGGATTTATTGAAGTAAAAGATTTAAAAGTCCATTATCCAATTCGTAGTGGCTTCTTTAACCGTGTTACTGATCATGTTTATGCTGTGGATGGTGTAAACATTGAAATCGAAGAAGGTAAGACATATGGTCTGGTTGGTGAATCAGGTTCAGGTAAATCAACAATTGGTAAGGCAATTATTGGTTTAGAGCGTGCCACTTCAGGACAAATTATTTATGAAGGACAAAATGTAACCAACAAATCACGTGGAAAAAAAGGCAACTTTAATCGTGATGTTCAGATGATTTTCCAAGATTCACTTTCAAGTTTCAATCCGAAAAAACGTATTTTGGACATCATTGCAGAACCAATTCGTAACTTTGACCGACTTTCACCAGATGAAGAAAAGAAAAAAGTTCTTCAGCTCTTGGATACAATTGGTCTCAATGAAGAAGCTTTAATTAAGTATCCTCATGAATTCTCAGGTGGTCAACGTCAACGGATTGGAGTAGCTCGTGCCTTGGCTAGTAACCCACGTTTGATTATTGCTGATGAGCCAGTTTCTGCCTTGGACTTGTCTGTTCAAGCTCAGGTCTTAAACTATATGAAACGTATCCAAGATGAATTTAAACTTAGCTATCTCTTTATTTCTCATGACCTTGGTGTGGTACAGCACATGTGTGATGAACTCTTCATTATGTACCGTGGTCGTTTTGTAGAAACAGGAAATAAACATGATATTTATAGTATTCCACAGCATATCTACACCAAACGTCTCTTGTCAGCGATTCCATCAATTGATCCGGTGAATCGTTTGAAAAATAAGGAAAAACGTTTGGCTGCAGAAAAGGAGTACCAAGAAAAACAAGGTCAGTACTATGATGAAAACGGTCGTGTATACGATTTAAAAGCTTTTTCAGCAACTCATCAAGTAGCCCTTCCAGAAGGAGGTAAGAACTAAGATGTGGAAAACAGTATTACGACGTTTACTCATGATGATTCCTCAGATTATCATTCTGAGTGTCATTGCATTCTTTGTTGCAAAAATGATGCCTGGTGATCCATTTACCGGTATGATTGACCCTAATATTGATCCTGCTATTATTGAACAAAAACGGATTGCAGCGGGATATTATGATCCAATTCCGGTTCAATATATTCGCTGGGTAGGAAATCTTTTGCAGGGTGATTTTGGACAAAGTTTCCTCTTTAAACAACCAGTTATCGATGTGATTATGCAGCGTTTGAATAACACAATTTGGTTATCATTGCTTACTATGATTTTGACCTATGCTATTGCCCTTCCTTTAGGTATGATTGCGGGTCGTTATCAAAATTCACTTGCTGATAAAGTCATTGGTGTTTACAATTTCTTGACTTTCTCAACGCCAACTTTTGTATTTGCGATTTTGATGCTCTGGTTATTTGGTTTTAGTTTAGGTTGGTTTCCGACGCGTGGTTCTATCGGTGGTGGAGTTGAAGGCTTTGCAGCTATATTAAGTCGTCTCCATCATATGATTTTGCCAGCGATTACCATGGCTATTTTGTCAACGACAGTAACAATCCAATATCTTCGTACCGGAATTATCGATGCGAAGAGTCAGGACTATGTTCGTACAGCTCGTGCCAAAGGTGTGCCTGAGCGTGTGGTATACAACCGTCATATCTTCCGTAACTCAATTTTACCTATTGCATCATTCTTGGGGTATGAATTGACTGGTTTGATTGGTGGGTCTATCTTTATTGAAAATATCTTTACCTATCCTGGTATCGGTCAATTGTTCTTTAACTCTATCTCAAGCCGTGATTACAGTGTCATTTTGGCCCTCTTGTTAATCTTTGGTATGGGAACTTTGTTGGGAACCTTGATTTCAGATATTATCATGAGTATTGTTGATCCACGTATTCGTGTGAAATAAAAGGAGGAGTAAGGTGAGTAAAGAAATTAAAAAACAAGTACAATCAGCTTCAACTCCTCCAGGTGGTTTTCGTGTTATTGCACGAGAATTTATGAAGGACAAGTTAGCTTTAGCTTCATTGATTATCTTGGTAACAGTTCTCTTGGCTGTTTTCATCGGTGCCTTGGTAATGGATCAAGAGCAAGTTATGAAAGTCAATCTTTTAGGACGTTACTTGGAGCCAGGAGTTGATGGCTATATTTTGGGAACGGATGAAGGCGGAAAAGACATTTTTGGTCAACTGATTATTGGTGCTCGTAACTCCATTATCATCGGTTTCACCATTACCATTATCACTAGTATCATTGGTATTTCAGTTGGGTTAATCTCAGGTTATTATGGTGGTCGTTTGGACGGCTTCTTGATGCGTATTGTTGATTTTATTATGATTTTACCGGTAACAATGTTGATCATTGTATTTGTAACAGTTATTAAAAACTATACAATTTATCATTTCATTTTTATCATGAGTGCATTTTATTGGACAGCCAAAGCCCGTCTCTTCCGTACAAGAACTTTGTCAGAAGCGAGCTTGGATTATGTCAATGCGTCGAAAACACTTGGAACAAGCGACTTCATGATTATGTTCCGTGAGATTTTGCCAAACTTGAGTTCTTTGATTATTGTCAATTTGACCCTCAACTTTGCAGGAAATATTGGTATCGAAACATCATTGACTTATCTAGGCTTCGGTCTTCCGTCAACAGTTCCAAGTTTGGGTACATTGATTTCAAATGCCCGTAATGCAGACATCTTGGAAAACAAGACTTGGATTTGGTTGCCAGCAGCTATCTTTATCCTTATTATGATGCTTTGTATCAACTATGTCGGTCAAGCCTTCCAACGTGCAGCAGACGCTAAGCAACGTTTAGGTTAATTGTTTATTCTATAGAAGAGTTCTTTCGAGAGCTCTTTTTCTGTTATAATGGAAGTATGGAATTTACATTAGAAGAAAAAGAACGCTTCATGCGGGCTGCATTGGAGGAAGCAGAAAAATCACTTGCCAAGGATGAGATACCGATTGGATGTGTAATTGTCAAAGATGGTAATATTATTGGTAGAGGTCACAATGCGCGTGAGGAACTGAACCAGGCAATCATGCATGCGGAAATCATGGCCATCCAAGAAGCTAATCACTTTGAAGGGAACTGGCGTTTGCTAGATACAACCCTTTTTGTAACCATTGAACCCTGTGTTATGTGTAGCGGGGCCATCGGACTAGCCCGAATCCCACAAGTTATCTACGGAGCCCCAAATCAAAAATTTGGTGCAGCAGGTAGCCTATACAATGTATTGCGAGATACACGTCTCAATCATCGAGTTGAAGTCGAGTCGGGAATCTTGGAAGATGGCTGCGCAAAAATCATGCAGGACTTCTTCAGACAACGGCGCGCCAAGCAGTCAGAGTTGAAAGAAAAAGCAAGCCAAGGAACAGATTTATAGCCCGGCAGACAGTTAGAATAAGGCAATAGATAATTTTTCCCGCGTTGTAAAATGAAATGCAACAAAAAAGACATGTTCGTCTGATATACTAGAATTCCCCAACTCAGTATAGAAAGCAAATGAACATGTCCAATACTCATTCTACCAGAAACTCATCCTATTCTCATCTCTCAGCCACAGAACGTGGTGAAATTGCTGCTTATCTTAAAATGGGAAAGAAACCAATTGAA
>NZ_JBIMJO010000023.1:0-34536 GCF_043674095.1 Streptococcus sp. A25 | reverse complement strand
TTGTGTTTGTGGTGAACTACAAGTATAACACGGAGGTGTTTTCTTTTACCTACAAGGAACTTTCATTTGTCAACAGGTACCCTTGAACCTGTTTTGTTGGCTCAGCCAAGGCTCTCATTCGCCTTGGTAAACCAGCCTAACAGGTCCAAGCCTGTTAACAAACGAAACCAGAACAGACAGCTGAACCAGTTGAAACAGCTGTTTTTTGGCTAGGTTGGGGTGGCTAACTTCATTATAGAACTTTCGTTTTTTCATCTCAAAGCCCTCCTTTGTGATTATTATATCAAAATTATATTGACAAAACAAATATAAGCGTGTAATATAATGTAAAAAGGAGTATTCTTATGAAAAGACCAATTCATCTCTATATTTTTGTAGCTCTATCAGCTATTGCCAGTCTCTTGCGGGTCTACAATGCATTTTTCTCACATTATAATGAGGAAGCCATGCTTCAACTGGTGCAAAGTGCTCCAAGTATAGACGAAAACTTCCTCATCTATACCAAGGAGGCTATCGGTTTCCAAACAAATCTTATCAATAAGGTTCTGGCAGCGCTTTTGCTGTTGACCGTAGTAGCAACAATCGTCTTCCTCTTCATGAAAAAGAACGAGCAGGCCTCCTTTACCTATCTCGGTTATGTCTTTGGAGCCTTGTTATTTAACACCTACGCCTTTATTGGTGGTAAGGGCTTAGTCTCTATCTTCACGGATGCATTGACCCGCCAAGGAACATCTGCAACCTTGATGGGAGGCTATATTGTCAATATTGTCTTGTTTGTTATCTATTTTGGTGTGACTGTATTTTTCCATTTGCGTAAGCCCAAGGAAAAGCCAAATGCAGCAACCAATGCAACCGATATCTAATAATTAGAAAATGCACAGCTGATGTAGCGTGTGCATTTTTTTGTTGCTTAAGGTAGGGCAATGTAGCGACGAGTACCAGAATAGGATAAGTAGCTCAACCACTGCTTGCCTTCTGCCTGGACGATTCGGTCATAGTTGACGCTTTGACCGACGTTATAGTAGGCTAGAATTGAAGCTGATAAACTAGCTTGATTTCGAATGGCCAATCGGTTCTTGAAGGTATAGGTGCCCGACGAAGGTAGGGCCGGTGTGCTTGGGCTGGTTGGTGCAGGTTTTGGAGTAGGTGTGGTCGTAGTAGTAGCGGTTGTTGTCAATTTTTTAATCGGTATATAGCGACGATTTCCAGCAAAGCTGAGGTAGCTAATCCACTGGTAGCCGTCTGCTTCCAAGACACGGTCGTAGTTAACGCTTTGCCCTGCTTGATAGTTTGCCAAGGTTGGACTAGCTATTTTTGCCTCAGCCTTGATGGCGGTTTGGGCGGTGAAAGTGTAGGTTCCGCTTGGAGCTAGGTTGGTTGTTGAACTTGCAGGCTTGGTTGGTGTCGTCGAGACCGGTGTAGTGGTAGTCGCTCCAGAATAGCCGGTCAAGTCCTTGAAATGAATATAGCCGCTGACTGAATTTTTATGAATCCAGCGTTTATTGTAACTTTCATTATAGTTAAAATTATATTCTTCAATCTCTACCATATCACCATTGATAGCGGATACCCAGGCCACGTGCATGCTATTCCACCAAGCAACAGAGCCGATGGCAGGGTTCATGTCTACGCGGTAGCCTTCACGTTGGGCGCGGTAACCCCAAACATCGGCATTACCGTAAGCACGCGGTAGGGTAAAGCCGTTTGTAGTACTGAGGCGGAAGGCGACGAAGGATGTGCACTGGCGCGTGTACATTCCCCAAGGGTCGACCTGCCAGCCAATTTTATAGGGATAGTTGTCCCCAAGGGCTGCAGAAGTGGTTGTTGTGCTAGCTGTTCGCATTTGGTTACTTGGAGTGACCGCAGTGCGCGCGGTCCCAGTATTTGTCGTGGTATTGCTTGTCCCAGCTGTTTGCGGGATTGTTATGGTTCTGGCTTGGTTTTTGGAAATGGCAGAGCTACTGCTGGTAGTTGCAGGAGCTACTGCTTGTATCGTACTTGTATTTGTTTGTGGGGTAATCACTTCTTGTGGCTTGGAAATTATTCCTGCATCACTGGTCTTTGTAGCAGTCGTTTGCTGGCTGGCTTGGTTTGTATTGGTAGAAGATGTACTTGTTTCAGTACTTGTTTGACTTGCCTGACTCGTTTGAACTGGGCTACCTGCTTGTGCCGTAGAAGGATTGGTGGTAGAAGCTGTCGTACTAGCCGCAACCAGTTGGGCATTTAGCAGACTGACAGTTGCCAGCAGGACTGAGGCAGCACCGAAAGAATATTTTCGGATAGAAAAGCGTGATGCATGGTGTGTAAGTGATTGTTTTGTCATTCAGACTCCTTTTAAAAATTTTTTATGTGGAAGTTTCGGAGGCAGCCAATCATATTGTTCAGGATTGGGGGTTAGAACCTGTATTCACATCTCGGCATTTGAGCTAATTAAGGTAGCTTACTTGTGACTACAGTTTCTTAGTTCTTTATGAAATTTAGATTTATATTGAATGAACCTCACATTCAGATTCGTTGCATATACTCAATGAAAATCAAAAGTAGCCTAGGAAACGACGCCGAAGGTAGAACTGGAGTTCACCAAGGCAAGTTGACAACGGATAAGATGATTTTCGAAGAGTATTAATCTGGATATGACCTTCATTGAGCATTCGGAGTTGATTGACTGCTCCTCGCCTCCTCACTTACTCTGTTCGCAAGTCGGCTGGAATTTTTCCAAAAAAATTGGGAAAAATAAAAAATCCTTAACCAAAATGGTCAAGGATTGGGATGAATTACATTTTTTCAGGGGCTTGGACACCGAGAAGGCGGAGAGCCTCTTTGAGAACGACACCAGTTGCGTAGGCAAGGGCCAGACGGCTGTCACGTTCTGGGCTTTCGTCCAGGATACGTGTGTGGGCGTAGTATTTGTTGAAGGCTTGAGCCAGATTGATGGCGTATTTGGCAATCAAAGATGGGTCAAATTTGTCACCGGCACGTTCAACAACATTTGAGAAGTTTTGGATGTGCTTGATGATATCCCAGCTTTCTGCGTCAGCCAGCTTGTAGTCATTGTCAGCGCTTGGTGTAAAGTCAGCCTTGCGCAGGATAGACTGGATGCGGGCGTATGCGTATTGAACATAAGGACCAGTCTCGCCTTCGAAGGATACCATAGCCTCTAGGTCAAAGTCATAGCCGTTGTCGCGGTCGGTTTTGAGGTCGTAGAACTTAACAGCTCCGACACCGACTGCATGCGCCACCTCTTCCTTGTTTTCCAGGTCTGGATTTTTAGCTTCGATTTGAGAAAGGGCGCGTGAGATAGCCTCATCAAGCGTCGGCTCGAGCAGGATAATATTTCCCTTACGAGTAGACAATTTTTTCTTGTCTTTTGTCACCAAGCCGAAGGTGATATGTTTCATATCGTCGCTCCAGTTGAAACCCATTTCCTTGAGAACAGCTTTCAGTTGCTTGAAGTGGTTAATTTGCTCCTGACCAACGACGTAGATGTTTTTCACGAAGTCATAAGTGCGCTTGCGGTACATAGCTGTAGCCATGTCGCGGGTGATATAAAGTGTGGCACCGTCTGTTTTCATAATGAGGGCTGGTGGCAGGTTGTAGCTTTCCAAATCTACAATGCGGGCACCTTTAGACTCATGGAGCAGGCCTTTTTCTTCTAAGATTTGAATTCCTTCATCCATCTTGTCATTGTAGAAGGCTTCACCGTTGAAACTGTCGAAGGTAACACCTAGCTTGTCGTAGATGCGGTTAAATTCCACCAAACTTTCGTCGCGGAACCATTGCCACAATTCTTTTGCTTCAGGGTCGCCGTCTTCCAATTTTTTGAACCATTGGCGAGCTTCTTCGTCCAGTTCAGGTTTTTCTTCGGCCTCAGCATTGATACGGACATAGAGTTTGAGCAATTCAGAGATTGGGTCAGCTTCAACCGCTGCCTTGTCGCCCCAGAGTTTGTAAGCAACAATCAGCATACCGAACTGTTTGCCCCAGTCGCCCAGGTGGTTGATACGAATTGGCTTGTAGCCCAGTTTTGCATAGATATTTGCCAGAGCGTCCCCGATAACGGTCGAACGGAGGTGTCCAACAGAGAAGGGTTTTGCGATATTAGGGCTAGACATATCGATAGTGACATTGCGGTCTTGACCGATAGCTAGTTGACCGTAGTCTGCCTTTTCGGTGATGACCTGGGTCAGGACATCGTGCGAAATTGCGGCCTTGTCCAAGAAGAAGTTGACATAAGGACCAGTTGCCACGACTTTTTCAAAACCTGCAGTATCCAGCTTTTCAACAATGTCAGCTGCGATGGCTTGTGGTGCCTTGCGCTCAACCTTTGCTAGTGAGAAAGCTGGAAAGGCGATGTCACCCATTTCGGATGACTTTGGTTTTTCAAGCAGTGCATAAATGGCTTCAACTTCCAAGTTAGGAAGCACAGCAGCCAATTTTTCAGCAATCATTTGTTTATGATTCATACAAATCCCTCCAGGAGTTATTGATTCTATTTTAACATAATTCTAAGTCAATAGTTGTGAAAAATGATATAATATTTATAAATATACATTCAGAGGTAAGATGATGAACAAGCTAGAACGCCATGACTTGATCAAGTCTATGATTCGTCAAGAAAAAATAGGTCGTCAAACAGATATTCAAAGAGGCCTGGAAGAGCAGGGGGTTGTGGTAACGCAGACCACTCTTTCTAGGGATTTGCGAGAGCTGGGAGTTGTGAAAGTGTATGAGGGTGGACGATCCTATTATTCCATGACTGTCGAGGATGACCAGGTCCACTTTGTCCAATTGCTGGCCCAGTATGCCTACAAGGTCGAGCGCGCTAGTTTTATCTTGGTACTCCACTCAGACTTGGGTGAAGCAGCCTTGATGGCCAATATTATTGACGCGGAAAAGCCTGCGCCAATCTTGGGAACTATTGCAGGAGCTGATACCCTCTTAGTCATTTGCCGAGACGAGTCAGCGGCCCAGCAGGTAGAGGCAGAGATTAACTCTTATTTAGTATAGAATGTGAGAGACTATGGCAACAGAAAAAATTTCTCCAGGAATGCAGCAGTATCTGGATATTAAGGCGCAATATCCAGATGCTTTTTTGCTTTTCCGTATGGGAGACTTTTACGAGTTATTTTATGAAGATGCGGTCGAGGCGGCTCAGATTTTGGAGCTGTCTCTGACTAGTCGCAATAAGAATGCGGACAATCCTATTCCCATGGCCGGTGTGCCTTATCATGCAGCCCAGCAATATATTGATATGCTGGTGGAGCTGGGGCATAAGGTCGCCATTGCTGAGCAGATGGAGGATCCTAAGCAGGCTGTCGGTGTGGTCAAGCGTGAAGTAGTTCAGGTCATCACTCCGGGGACGGTGACGGATTCCTCGAAAATGGGAGCCGACAGCAATTTCTTGGTTGCCATTGAGCGTAGCGGGGCTCATTTTGCCCTGTCTTATATGGACGTGGCAACCGGACAATTTTTCGTGACTAGTTTGGATGATTTTGCTAGTCTCTGCGGAGAAATCCGTAATCTGCGGGCGCGTGAAGTGGTCATCGGCTTTACCCTTTCTGAAGAGGAAGAGCAGGTGTTTGCCAATCAGATGAATCTGCTCCTGTCTTTTGAGGATGAGGTTGCAGATGACGTTCATCTGATTGACCAATCCTTGACGGACTTGGAGAAGGCTGCAGCAGGGAAATTGCTGTCTTATTTGCATAGGACCCAGATGCGAGATTTGGCGCATTTGCAAAAGGTAGTCCACTATGAAATCAAGGATTATTTGCAGATGGATTATGCGACCAAGTCCAGTCTGGATTTGCTGGAAAATGGGCGGACTGGTAAAAAACATGGCAGTCTTTACTGGCTCATGGATGAGACCAAGACGGCTATGGGGATGCGGCTCTTGCGGACTTGGATTGACCGTCCTTTGATTGATCAGGGGCGAATTGAGGCGCGGCAGGCAGTTGTGCAGGTCTTTTTGGATTATTTCTTTGAGCGTAGCGACTTGATTGAGGCGCTGAAAGGGGTCTATGATATTGAGCGCTTGGCCAGCCGAGTATCCTTCGGGAAAACCTTGCCCAAGGATCTCTTGCAACTTTCTCAGACCTTGGGAAATGTGCCGGCTATCAAAAATATCCTGTCGCAGATGGGAGAGCCTGCTCTGGCTAGCTTGGTTCAGGGGTTGGATCCTATCCCAGAACTTCATGCGCTGATTAGCTCTGCTATTGACCCAGAGGCCAATGGACCGATTACCGATGGCAATATCATTAAGACGGGCTTTGATGAAAGGCTGGATCAGTATCGTCTGGTCATGCGTGAGGGTGCGGGCTGGATTGCGGAAATTGAGGCCAAGGAGCGGACGGCATCTGGTATAAATAATCTCAAGATTGATTACAATAAAAAAGATGGTTACTATTTTCACGTGACTAATTCCAACTTAAGTAATGTGCCAACACATTTTTTCCGTAAGGCGACGCTGAAAAATTCGGAGCGCTATGGGACGGAAGAATTATCCAAAATCGAAGGTCAGATGCTGGAGGCGCGTGACAAATCAGCCAATCTGGAGTACGAGATTTTTATGCGCATCCGTCAAGAAGTGGAGAAATACATCGGTCGCCTGCAGAAATTGGCTCGTACCATTGCGACTATTGATGTCCTGCAGTCTTTTGCGGTTGTGGCGGAGCAAGAGCGCTTGGTTTGTCCGACCTTTACGGAGCACCGCGAATTGACCATTGACCGAGGTCGTCATGCCGTAGTGGAAAAGGTTATGGGTAAGCAGACCTATATTCCCAACTCAATCCATCTGGATGCGGAAACTCACATGCAGCTGATTACGGGGCCCAACATGTCTGGTAAATCGACCTATATGCGCCAGCTGGCTATGATTGTTATCATGGCGCAGATGGGTTCCTATGTGCCGGCTGATCAGGCGGAATTGCCAATTTTTGATGCGATTTTCACTCGGATTGGTGCGGCGGATGATTTGGTTAGTGGGCAGTCGACTTTCATGGTAGAAATGATGGAGGCCAACAAGGCTGTGCGTTTGGCGACAGACTGCTCGCTCATTCTCTTTGACGAGTTGGGGCGTGGGACAGCGACTTACGACGGTATGGCTCTGGCCCAGTCCATTATTGAGTATATCCACGACAAGATTGGTGCTAAGACCTTATTTGCGACCCATTACCATGAATTGACCGAGCTAGGACAGACCTTGGAGCACTTGGAGAATGTCCATGTGTCGACCTTGGAGCAAAATGGTCAGGTGACCTTCCTTCACAAGATTGCGCCAGGTCCTGCCGACAAGTCTTACGGTATCCATGTAGCCAAAATCGCAGGCATGCCAGAGGACTTGCTCAAACGGGCGGATAGTATTTTGCAGCAGTTGGAAAATCATGCGCCGTCCAGTCAGCCTAGTCAGCCAAATCTAGTGAGTGAACCAGCCTTGGGGCAGTTGGATTTATTTGCAGAAATTAGCAGCCATCCTGTGTTGGATGAATTGCAGGCTCTGGACATCTACAATATGACCCCGATGGAAGTCATGATGGCGGTGGCAGAGCTGAAGAAAAAGTTGTGAAATGGGCGCCGGCAAGAAGAAATAATTGAGGTAAGGAATGAAAAAAATCACGACAACTCATTTTACATGGTTGGTGGCAGATGCGGGCGAGACAACAGATATTGATTTTTTGAAGGAAAATCTCCATTTGGATTCGGAAATCCTGTCCTACGTATTGGATAAAAATGAATTTGCGCGTTTGGAGTATGACAAACATAGTCAGGAGCTGTTGGTGATTTACAATGCCCTGCGTTCAAATTCTAAGTCAGATTTGACCTACCAGACAGCTCCGGTGTCTTTCTTTGTATCTGGCAATCAGTTGCTGACGATTTTTGGTGAGGATACCAATTATTTGCAGGCCAGTTTTGAACGAATATTGCATAGGCGACAGGATGCGACCATGCTAGAATTTGTTTTCACTGCCCTGTTTCTGATTTCAAAAGCCTATTTCCCAGTTCTGGAGAAATTGAACCGTAAAAGTTCGGAATTAAACAGGGTCTTGCGCGATGAGACGACCAAAAAATCTCTTTTGGAATTGTCAGATTTGGGAACTGGTCTAGTTTATCTGGCCTCTGCCAGCAAGCAAAATGCTTTGTTATTGGAACAATTGCAGGGGCAGACCTTTTACAAAAGCTTGTCGGAAGATGAACTGGAACAATTGGAAGATGCCCACATCGAGGCCCGTCAGCTGATGGAAATGACCAATCTATCAGCCCAAGTCATCGAGAAGTTGGAAGGCACCTACAATAATGTCCTTAACAACAATTTGAACGATACCATGAAAACCATGACCAAATTATCTATCCTTTTGGCCATCCCAGCCATTGTCACAGGATTTTTCGGTATGAACGTGGAACTTCCTAGTATTTTCATGAAAATCAGCCAGTCTTGGTTTTGGGTCATTATCCTCTCGGCAGGTCTGTGGGTAGTGATTGCACTCTTTCTCAATCGCATTATGCGCAAGGAGACTAGACGTTAAAATGATGTTAGTCAGAACAGTGGTTCTGGCTTTTTTGCCGTTTAGACGTTGAATTTGACCGAATGGCGACAGGCTATTGAAATTCGTCTGTTAATGGGTTTTAATAGTCCTAGAAGTTAGCTGGCTTTGAAAAAAGAAAGGAGAGTTTATGAAAGTGAAGGTTGCTATCTCGCCCGAAATCCTAGAAGATTTGGTTACGGTTGAAGCGAGAAAATTAACATCACAGATTAGTAGCTTGGTGGAAATGATTGAGACCTTTGGTAGGCAGGCGGAGCGTCTGACGGTCAAAAAAGGTGAGGAGGTTCACTTGTTGGAGTTGTCGGAGATTTACCGACTCTATTTGGAAAATAAAATATTGCAGATTGAGACGAGGGATGCAGTTTACCAGTCAGATTTGCGGCTTTATCAGGTCAAGGAAGTATTGTCATTGGATTTTCTACAGGTCTCTCAGTCAGAAATCATCAACTTGAAGCAATTGGGTCACTTAAAACAGACACCTAATGGCTTGGTCAAGTTAGTCATGAAAAATGGGGCGGGAACATATTCCTCTCGCCGTTATTTGAAAGTTATTAAAGAAAGGTTAGGATTATGAAAAAATATCTCTTATCGGCATCTTTGGGTGTTACCATTGGTAGTTTAATTTCAATTGTTATGGCAAGCTTCTTTGGCGAAGGTTACTATTTGCCAATTAATCCTCATTCGACCATGGGAGCCATTTATCTGGAGCGGTTTTCGCAGCCGCTGATTATGCTGATTTCGGTTGTTATTTGGGGGGCAATTGGTGTGCTCTTCCAAGCTGCGGACAAGATTTTTGAGCAAGATTGGAGCTTGGTTCGGATGATGGTGATGCATTTTCTGGTAACGGCAATCGGTTTTACACCGCTATCGATTTTAGCGGGATGGTTTCCAGTCAATCTTGCTGGACTGCTCTTTTTCTGGATGCTCTTTATCTTGATTTATGCCTTGATTTATTGGTTTAATATCCATCAGATGCGCCAACAAATTGAACGAATCAATCGTTCTTTGGATAAATAAGCAAAATTTGCTACAATGGATATAGGAATTAATAAAGAGTTTTCATGAAGACAATTCAACTTGTATTTTTTGGTTTTTTCTTATTGTTTAATTGTGGCTATATTCTTTATAATCTCATCACAGGCTTTGATTGGTCTCAAATTCTCTTGCCAGTTGCCTTTGCCCTGTTTAGCGGATGGGGATGTTACTCACTTTTTAAGGAGATGAAACAAGCCAAATAATCTCTTAGATGTAAAACATTCGTCTAAGGTTAGGGAATATCGTTCTCTTTTTATAAATTACCCGTTCTTTTTAGCTGATATAGAAGAAATCGATAGGATATTGTCTTTGTGCTATAATAAAAGATATGACAAATGAGAGAACTAAAACAAATCATATTATTGAATTGCCAGATATTCTAGCCAATCAGATTGCAGCCGGAGAGGTCATTGAGCGTCCGGCCAGTGTCGTTAAGGAGCTTTTGGAAAATTCCATCGATGCAGGCGCGACTCAGATTCAGATTGTGATTGAAGAAGCGGGGCTCAAGACCATTCAAATTACGGACAACGGCGAGGGCATTACGCATGATGAGGTGCGCTTGGCCCTTCGCCGTCATGCGACTAGCAAGATAAAAAATCAAGCGGACCTTTTTCGTATTCGGACCTTGGGTTTTCGTGGTGAGGCCCTGCCCTCTATCGCCTCTGTCAGCCAGATGGTGATTGAAACGGCCACTGCGGATCATCCTCACGGCATCTTGCTGGAGGCTAAGGGCGGGGTAGTTGAAAAAGAAGAACCTATCAGCCGTCCAGTCGGGACTCAGATGACGGTTTCGGATTTATTTTACAATACCCCTGCTCGGCTCAAATATGTCCGCAGCCAGCAGGCCGAATTATCTCACATTATCGACGTTGTCAACCGTCTCAGCCTAGCCCATCCAGAAATCAGCTTTACTCTGATAAATGAAGGTCGGGAATTGCTTGCCACTGCTGGAACAGGCAATCTCCGTCAGGCCATTTCTGGTGTCTACGGCATTGCATCGGCTAAGAAAATGGTTGAAATTGTTGCCGAGGACTTGGATTTTCAGGTGTCGGGCTATGTTTCCTTGCCCGAATTGACCCGGGCCAACCGCAACTACATCAGCATTTTCATCAATGGCCGCTACATCAAGAATTTCCTGCTTAACCGAGCGATTTTGGAAGGATATGGCAGTAAGCTCATGGTCGGACGTTTTCCACTGGCGGTGATTGCTATTGAGATTGACCCTTATCTGGCTGATGTCAATGTCCATCCGACCAAGCAGGAAGTCCGTATTTCCAAGGAAAAGGAGCTGATGCAGCTCATTCGTGAAGCCATTGCTCAAGCCCTCAAGGAGCAAGATTTGATTCCAGATGCTTTGGAAAATCTGGCCAAATCCAGCACGCGGACCAAGGTCAAGGCTGAGCAGACGACGTTACCGCTACGCGAGACCAATCTCTACTACGACACGGTCAAGCAAGATTTCTTCCTCAAGCCAGAGGTTGTGGCGGAGGAGATTGCGCCATTGGAAATGGCAGAGCAGTCGAGTCAGCCTGAGCCTAAGGCTGCAGCTATCAAATTTGCCCAGCGTTTGTCAGCAGACGAGCAGGATGTCGAGCATCCAGCCCTCAGTCAGAAAGAATTAGCCAAGTTGGCCAATCAGCTGGACCAAGAACAGACGTCGACCTTCCCAGAATTAGAATATTTTGGTCAGATGCACGGAACCTATCTCTTCGCTCAAGGTAAGGGCGGTCTCTATATCATCGACCAGCACGCTGCTCAGGAGCGGGTCAAGTACGAATACTACCGTGAGAAAATTGGCGAGGTGGACAATTCTGCCCAGCAACTGTTGGTACCCTACATTTTTGAATTTCCGCAAAATGATGCCCTGACCCTGTCCAATAAGTTGGATAGCCTGCGTCAGGTCGGCATCAATCTAGAAGAGTACGGTAGCAACCAATTCATCCTGCGGGAACATCCGATATGGATGCAGGAAGAGGAGATTGAGTCTGGGGTCTATGAGATGTGTGACATGTTGCTCTTGACCGACCAAGTTTCCATCAAGCAGTATCGGGCTGAGTTGGCTATTATGATGTCCTGCAAGCGGTCGATTAAGGCTAACCATGCCTTGGATGACTATTCGGCGCGTGACCTCATTCGCCAGCTGTCCCACACGAAAAATCCTTATAACTGTCCGCACGGTCGCCCAGTTTTAGTCAACTTCAGCAAGTCGGACATGGAAAAAATGTTCCGTCGCATTCAAGAAAATCACACCTCTTTACGAGAATTAGGAAAGTATTAGAAAATCATGTACGACTATATCAAAGGAAAACTTACGAAAATCACTGCTAAATACATCGTCATTGAAGTGGCGGGTATTGGCTACATTCTTCACGTGGCCAATCCTTACGCTTTTTCTGGCCATGTCAACCAAGAATTGACGGTGTACACCCATCAGGTTATCCGCGAAGATGCTCATCTGCTTTACGGTTTTCAATCCGAAAGTGAAAAAGCTGTCTTTCTCAGCCTGATTTCTGTGTCTGGTATCGGTCCGACAACAGCTCTGGCCATCATTGCCGTGGATGATAATGACGGGCTGGTTCGGGCCATTGAGCAGAAAAATATTACCTACCTGACCAAGTTTCCGAAAATTGGTAAAAAAACAGCCCAGCAAATGGTGCTGGACTTGGAAGGCAAGTTTGTTACGAGCGAAGAAACAGGTCCCGTCGAAACGTCGGCTCCGACCAGTGAAAACATCGCCCTCGATGAAGCAATGGAAGCAATGGAGGCACTCGGCTACCGACCGGCTGAACTCAAGAAAATCAAGAAATTCTTCGACGGGACGACCGATACTGCTGAGAATTACATCAAGTCCGCCCTCAAGATGTTGATGAAGTGAGGATAGTGATGAGATTAAATTTGATACATGCTGGGACTAGCCATAGACCAAATTATTCTTTGTCAGGGAAAGAATTTTCTATTGATTATCACTATATGCCTCATGAAGAGGTTGTCATCATAGGACGCATAGACCCCAATTACCACTTTTTTGAAGCTCGAGCATCTTTGAAAGACACGGAAAAAATATCGTCCATCTATAAGGCCTTGATGGCGGATCAACAGGACTATGTTCGCCTTGGGACACTCCATCATCTCGGCTATACCTATTCTGGTCGTCTGACAGCTTCTCTAATACCGAATTATGGATACATACACGGGTCTACAAATTAAGCAGAAAGATGAACATTCTGGCGGACATTTTGCTTATTTTTTACAAAGACACTATCGTGAACAAGTGAGAAAGGCGGAGCTACGCGATAGGAGTGGTTCGTATGTATCAATCCTGGAAAATTATCAAGCCTATCTAAAAACAGTTGATTATATGGCTTATGAGGGTAAGGTAGAACCTCTGAGGCAGATATTGGAGCAAGAGGCTTATGTGATTCTGTCTCAAAATGAAGAGCTCGTTCAAGCTTATAAAGCTTGTCTAGATTTGATAGGATCGCGCTATAATGCTTATCAGACTGCCATTCGTTAATGCTAGAAAGGAAAGATATGAACCGTTGTTCTTGGGTCAATCTCAACAATCCCCTCTATATAGCCTATCACGATCAAGAATGGGGGCGCCCTTTGCATGAGGAGCGGGCTCTCTTTGAATTGCTCTGTTTGGAGACCGATCAAGCAGGTCTGTCTTGGGAAATTGTGCTCAACAAGCGACAGGCTTTCAAGGCTGTCTTTCATGATTATGACTATTATGCGGTTGCTAGTATGACTGACCAGCAGCTGGATGCCCTGCTCGACAATCCAGCTATTGTTCGGCACAAGGCTAAGCTCTACGCGACCCGTGCCAATGCCCAAGCCTTTCTCAAGTTACAGGAAGAATGCGGCAGTTTTGACCATTATATCTGGTCTTGGCTAGCAGGTCGCCCACAGGTCAATTCGGTTGGTGACTACCGTCAAGTTCCTGCTAAAACCTCCCTTTCCGAGGCTATTTCCAAGGACTTGAAAAAACGAGGTTTTAAATTTGTCGGTCCTGTCTGTGTCTATTCTTTCCTACAAGCAGCCGGGCTCATTAACGACCATGAAAATACGTGTGACTGGAAAAATATCTAAAACCACCACCCAATTACGAACTAATAGATAGGCAGGTAACTGCATGCTATCAAAAGTAGAAGGAGGATTATGAAAGCAGAACTCATCGCCGTAGGCACTGAAATTTTGACCGGTCAGATTGTCAATACCAACGCGCAATTTCTATCTGAAAAATGTGCTGAATTGGGTATTGACGTCTATTTTCATACAGCAGTAGGCGATAATGAAAAGCGTCTTTTGTCGGTGTTGGAGATTGCCAGTAAGCGAAGTGATATGGTCATTCTCTGTGGCGGTTTGGGACCGACGGAGGACGATTTGACCAAGCAGACCCTGGCTCAGTTTTTAGGACGCGACTTGGTCTTTGACAAGAGGGCCGTGGACAAGCTGAACCGCTTTTTTGCCAGTCGTCCCGGTCGTATTCGCACACCCAATAATGAGCGTCAGGCTCAATTGGTGGCTGGTTCTATCCCCCTGCACAATCCCACAGGGCTGGCCGTAGGGAGTATGATTGAACAAGACGGCGTTACCTATATTGTCTTGCCAGGACCGCCTAGCGAACTCAAAGCCATGTTTGCCCAGAGTTTGCTGCCGCTGTTGACCCAATCCGAGCAACAACTCTATTCGCGGGTCTTGAGGTTCTTTGGTATCGGCGAGAGTCAGTTGGTTACTATCTTGGCAGACTTGATTGACCAACAGACGGACCCGACTCTAGCCCCTTATGCTAAAACAGGGGAAGTCACCCTGCGCCTGTCTACCAAGGCGACCAGTCAGGTAGAGGCAGATGCCAAACTAGCCCAGCTAGAAAAGACGATTCTGGAGCGAGATAATTTAGCAAAATACCTATATGCCTATGGTGAGGACAATAGTCTGGCTAAAACGGTTGCGGATTTGTTGGTTGACAAGCAGCAAACCTTGTCCATTTTGGAGCAGGGAACGGGAGGTCAGTTGCAAGCGGAATTGAGCGCAACCATGACAGACCAGATGTATTTTAGCGGGGGTCAGGTCAGAGGTCAGGGTCCAATCAGCTCGGACAGCTTGGTGACAGAAGCCAGTCAGTTGCGGAAGGAATTGGCGACAGATTTGACTCTGGCTGTTTCGGTGGCTGTCAAACCCCAATCGACTGTTGACAACGTCCTTGCCAAGGTCAGTCTGGTCTTGGTCAGCACCTCTGGGATTGTCCAAAAAGAAGTGGATTTAGGGGGGTATTCATGGCTCTATCTGCGTCAGTTAGCTTGCCTGCAGGCCTTAGACTTTGTACGAAATACTTTGTGAAATAGCAGAACTTTGCTATAATGGTTTGATTAGAAAAAGAGGAGAAAGAAATTGGCTAAGAAACCATCGAAAAAATTAGAAGAAATTACTAAAAAATATGGAGATGAGCGCAAAAAGGCTTTAGATGACGCTCTCAAGGCTATCGAAAAAGACTTTGGTAAGGGGGCAGTGATGCGCCTGGGTGAGCGTGCCGAGCAAAAGGTTCAGGTCATGAGCTCTGGTAGCTTGTCGATTGACATCGCTCTGGGCGCTGGTGGCTATCCGAAGGGGCGTATCGTCGAGATTTACGGTCCAGAATCATCTGGTAAGACGACGGTTGCCCTTCATGCGGTTGCCCAATGTCAAAAAGAAGGTGGCATTGCAGCCTTTATCGATGCCGAGCATGCTTTGGATCCTGCTTATGCAGCGGCTCTAGGCGTTAACATTGATGAATTGCTCTTGTCGCAGCCGGATTCTGGTGAACAGGGTTTGGAAATCGCTGGTAAATTGATTGACTCTGGTGCTGTTGATTTGGTCGTCGTCGACTCAGTTGCGGCTCTTGTACCGCGTGCGGAGATTGACGGTGACATCGGTGATAGCCACGTTGGTCTGCAGGCGCGTATGATGTCTCAGGCCATGCGCAAATTGGGTGCATCAATCAACAAAACCAAGACCATTGCTATTTTCATCAACCAACTTCGTGAAAAAGTGGGTGTCATGTTTGGTAACCCAGAAACCACGCCGGGTGGTCGTGCCTTGAAGTTCTATGCCTCTGTTCGTTTGGACGTTCGTGGCAATACGCAAATCAAGGGTACGGGTGAGCAGAAAGACCAGAACGTTGGTAAGGAAACCAAGGTCAAGGTCGTGAAAAACAAGGTCGCTCCGCCATTTAAAGAAGTCGTCGTGGAAATCATATATGGAGAAGGGATTTCGCAGACGGGCGAGTTGATTCAAATCGGTAGTGACTTGGGTATCATCAAAAAAGCAGGTGCTTGGTATTCTTACAACGATGAGAAAATCGGTCAAGGTTCGGAAAATGCTAAGAAGTTCTTGGCTGAAAATCCAGAAATTTTTGCAGAAATCGACCGCAAAATCCGTATTCACTACGGTTTGATTGAAGATGATAACGCACCAGCTGAAACGGCTGATGCAAAGGCGGAAGCTACTGAAGAAGTTCCTGCTACTGAAACAGAAACCAATGTAGAATTGGAAGAAGTAGTACTTGACCTCGATGGCGGCATCGAATTAGAAGAATAATTCCGAAAAAGTCTAGTCTAGCTAGGCTTTTTCTCATAAAAACCGAATTTTCCCCCTTAAATTTAAAGTTTTTTTGCAAAATAGGTCTGCAGACTGAGGGATTTTGTGGTATAATGGTTTATAATGTGTTTACGAAGATGTAGCAAAGGAGTGACTACATGATTAAAATTTATACTGTATCTAGTTGTACCTCTTGTAAAAAAGCCAAAAATTGGTTAAATGCTCACCAACTTTCATACAACGAGCATAACCTTGCAAAAGAAGCCATTACTAAGGAAGAAATTATGAATATTTTGACCAAGACAGAGAATGGTATTGCAAGTATTGTTTCTTCAAAAAACCGTTATGCTAAGAGCTTGGACTTCGATATTGAGGATTTAAGCGTTAATGAGGTTATTGATTTAATTACCTCAAATCCTCGGATTTTGAAAAGCCCGATTCTGATTGATGAGAAACGTCTTCAGGTAGGCTATAAGGAAGATGACATTCGTGCCTTCCTGCCACGCTCAGTGCGTAATGTAGAAAATGCTCAAGCTCGGATGAGAGCAGCCCTATAAAGTAGATGAAAGAACTCTAGCTCTAGGGTTCTTTTATGCTATATCATTGAGTTTAGGGGCTATATGTGGTATAATAGACTATAAGATAAGGAAAGAAGGTGTAAGTATGGGATTCACAGAAGAAACTGTCCGTTTTCGTCTGGACGATACAGATAAGCAAGAAATCAGCAAAACGCTGACCAGTGTTTATCGGTCGCTTGACGAGAAAGGCTACAATCCAATCAATCAGATTATCGGCTATGTCTTGAGTGGGGACCCTGCTTATATCCCTCGCTACAATGATGCCCGTAATCAGATTCGTAAACATGAGCGCGACGAAATCATTGAAGAATTGGTACGCTACTACTTGAAAGGGAATGGGATTGACCTCTAATGAGAATTATGGGATTAGATGTCGGTTCAAAAACCGTCGGTGTAGCCATTTCGGATCCCTTGGGTTTTACGGCCCAGGGTTTAGAAATTATTCCTATAAATGAAGAAAAAGGTGAGTTCGGTTTTGAAAGGCTGAGCGAACTTGTTTCCCAGTATAAGGTGGACAAGTTTGTTGTTGGCCTACCCAAGAACATGAATAATACTAGCGGTCCGCGCGTTGAGGCCAGTCAAGCCTACGGTGATTTATTGGTGGAACAGTACGGACTGCCTGTTGATTACCAGGATGAGCGCTTGACCACTGTAGCGGCTGAACGTATGTTGATTGAGCAGGCAGACATTAGCCGCGGCAAGCGCAAAAAAGTGATTGATAAATTGGCAGCCCAGCTGATTTTGCAAAATTATTTAGATAGAACATTTTAAAATATAAAGGAGATAAACATGGCACATCATCACGACCATGAACATGACCACAACCACGACGAGCGTGAATTGATTACTTTGGTAGACGACCAAGGTAATGAAACCTTGTTTGAAATTTTATTGACAATTGACGGTCAAGAAGAATTTGGTAAAAACTACGTTCTCTTAATTCCTGCAAGTGCAGAGGAAGATGAGAACGGTGAGGTGGAAATCCAAGCCTACTCGTATATCGAAAACGAGAACGGCACAGAAGGCGATTTGCAACCAATCCCAGAAGATGCAACAGCAGAATGGGATATGATTGAAGAAGTCTTCAACAGCTTTATGGAGGAATAAAAAGGTCCGGGGGACCTTTTTATCAGGTCCGGGGGACCTTTTTATCAGGTCCGGGGGACCTTTTTATCAGGTCCGGGGGACCTTTTTATCTTTTGCTTGAAAACAGGAGGGCAAAACTAGGTCCGGGTGGACCTTTTTATCATGAATTTGAAAACCAAAGAACGAATTAAGGTCCGGTGAATATTTTGAACTGCTCCCCGTCGTTAGAATGATATTTCTAGCGATTTTTTCTTATGGAAGCTCGTAAAAATAACACTAAAATCAATGAACAACTTGAAGGTAGAGGATTGTATGAAAGATGAGTTAGAAAGATATTTGTTAAAAGACCCTGATATCAATAGGATTTTGGAGATAGTAAAGGATTTAGACTTAGCTGATTCATGGATTTGTGCGGGAACAATTCGTAATTTTATCTGGAATCATTACCATTTTGATAAAAATACGGATGTTGATCTTATTTTTTACGATGAGCAAGTGTCGTATCAAGCAACAAAAGAAATAGAAGTAAATTTGCGTCAAAGATATCCGGAATATCAGTGGGAAGTTAAGAATCAAGTATTTATGCACATTCGTAGCCCGGATACCTCTCCTTATCAATCGTCAAAAGATGCAATAGAAAAATTTCCTGAAAGGTGTACCGCAATTGGTGTTCGTCAGACAGAGAAAGGGGATATAGAACTATTTGCACCTTATGGATTGACCGATATTTATAATTATTTGGTGCGACCAACTCCTCATTTTATTGGCAATTCTAAACGTATGGATGTATATGAGAAGAGAGTAAAAAAGAAAAACTGGAAAGAACAATGGCCTGTAATAACCATAGAATACGATTGATAAACTATCTTCATTAAAAATAGACAAAAATGTCCTGTATAAAGTTAGCTCTTTTCGATAAACTTAAACCATCAAACAAAGGAGATAGGATGATGGAATTTGAAAAGGTCTATGATTGCGTAAAAGGAATTGTTAACAAGGCTCGTAAAGAGTTTTATATCAAACTGTGGGACAGAGATGACTGGGAGCAGGAAGGCATGATAACCTTGTTTGAATTATTGGAGGATCAACCATGGTTGATTGGGGAAAGAGCCCAGTTGTATTGTTATTTCAAGGTTAAATTCAGAAATCGGATTAAGGACTATGTTCGCAGACAGGAAAGTAAAAAGCGCAAGTTTGACCGAATGCCTCATGAAGACATACATGAACTATCACAAGTAATACAATCGCCAGGTTTAGTCAATGACGAGCTATTGTTGTTGAGAGGTGCCTTGAGAGATTATCGGAAAAATTTGTCCATGGACCAATTGGAAAATTATGAAAAACTAATTAGTGGTCAGAGTTTCAATGGTCGTAAGAATATGCTTAGAGATTTACAAGAACATTTAAAGGACTTTCGATGATTGTTTTCTACTAATGCTATAAGAATAATGGCGATAGAATACACGAACCGCCTCCCAAAACAGAAGTCTTGGGATTTTTTAAATTTTTAAGTAAAAACTCTTGCACATGCAGGAGTTTTTTGATATCATGTTCTAGTGCCGTAAAAATTACGGTTGTAGCTTTGATGCAAGAGGTTGCGACACGCTCGGTTGCATTGCCACGCGACTCGTGTTGGTTTTCTTGTGGAGCTAGCCTATTATCTTAAATAGACGAAAAGGAGAAAAAGATGGCAAACAAAAAAATCCGCATCCGCTTGAAAGCGTACGAACACCGTACACTTGATACAGCAGCTGCAAAAATCGTTGAAACTGCAACACGTACAGGTGCTCAAGTAGCAGGTCCAGTTCCACTTCCAACAGAACGTAGCCTCTACACAATCATCCGTGCGACTCACAAGTATAAAGATTCTCGTGAGCAGTTCGAAATGCGTACACACAAACGTTTGATCGACATCATCAACCCAACTCAAAAAACAGTTGATGCCTTGATGAAATTGGATCTTCCAAGTGGTGTAAACGTAGAAATCAAATTGTAATCTGATTTCTAATCGAGCACAGGATAAACTCTGTGTATCTTGGTTTGAGCATGAAAAACGCTCGTTAAAAACTTTTTAAATACAAAATTAAGAAAAGGAATATTTTTCTCATGACAAAAGGAATCTTAGGGAAAAAAGTGGGAATGACTCAAATCTTCACTGAATCTGGTGAATTTATCCCTGTAACTGTCATCGAAGCAACTCCAAACGTTGTTCTTCAAGTGAAAACAGTTGAAACTGATGGTTATGCAGCAGTTCAAGTTGGTTTTGATGACAAACGTGAAGTATTGAGCAACAAACCTGCCAAAGGCCATGTAGCTAAAGCTAACACAGCTCCTAAGCGCTTCATTCGTGAATTCAAAAACATTGAAGGCTTGGAAGTTGGACAAGAAATTACAGTTGAAACTTTCGCAGCTGGTGATGTTGTTGATGTAACTGGTACATCTAAAGGTAAAGGATTCCAAGGTGTTATCAAACGCCATGGTCAATCACGTGGTCCTATGGCTCACGGTTCTCGTCACCACCGTCGTCCAGGTTCTATGGGTCCTATTGAACCTAGCCGTGTATTCAAAGGTAAAAACCTTGCAGGTCGCATGGGCGGCAACCGTGTAACAATTCAAAACCTTGAAGTTGTACAAGTTGTTCCAGAAAAGAACGTTATCCTTATCAAAGGTAACGTACCAGGTGCTAAGAAATCTCTTATCACTATCAAGTCAGCAGTTAAAGCTGGTAAATAATAAGGAAAGGGGAAATCAGTCGAAATGGCAAACGTAACATTATTTGACCAAACTGGTAAACAAGCTGGTGAAGTAGTTCTTAACGATGCGATCTTTGGTATCGAGCCAAACCAAGCAGTTGTATTTGATGTAATCATCAGCCAACGTGCTAGCCTTCGTCAAGGTACTCACGCAGTTAAAAACCGTTCAGCAGTCTCAGGTGGCGGACGCAAACCATGGCGTCAAAAAGGAACTGGACGTGCTCGTCAAGGTTCTATCCGTTCACCACAATGGCGTGGCGGTGGCGTAGTCTTCGGACCGACTCCACGTTCATACGCGTACAAACTTCCACAAAAAGTTCGTCGCTTGGCACTTAAATCTGTTTACTCAGAAAAAGTTGCTGAAAACAAATTTGTAGCTGTTAACTCACTTGAATTCACAGCTCCAAAAACTGCTGAATTTGCAAAAGTACTTGCAGCATTGAGCATTGATTCTAAAGTCCTTGTTATTCTTGAAGAAGGCAACGAATTCGCAGCTCTTTCTGCTCGTAACATCCCAGGAGTTAAAGTTGCAACTGCAACAACTGCAAGCGTACTTGACATCGCAAATGCAGACAAACTTCTTGTAACTCAAGCAGCTATCTCTAAAATTGAGGAGGTTCTTGCATAATGAATTTGTATGATGTTATCAAAAAACCTGTCATCACAGAAAGCTCAATGGGCCAACTCGAAGCAGGCAAGTATGTATTTGAAGTTGACACTCGTGCGCACAAACTCTTGATCAAGCAAGCTGTTGAAGCTGCATTCGAGGGTGTTAAAGTTGCAAATGTTAACACAATCAACGTGAAACCTAAAACAAAACGCGTAGGTCGTTATGTAGGTCGCACAAACAAAGTGAAAAAAGCAATCATCACATTGGCTGCTGATTCAAAAGCGATCGAATTGTTCGCTACAGCTGACGCTGAATAATCAAAGGAGGAATTAACGTGGGTATTAAAGTTTATAAACCAACGACAAATGGCCGTCGTAACATGACTTCTTTGGACTTCGCTGAAATCACAACAAGCACTCCAGAAAAAAGCTTGCTTGTTGCTTTGAAGAGCAAAGCTGGTCGTAACAACAATGGTCGCATCACTGTTCGTCACCAAGGTGGCGGTCACAAACGTTTCTACCGTTTGGTAGACTTCAAACGTAACAAAGATGGCGTTGAAGCAATCGTTAAAACTATCGAGTACGATCCAAACCGTTCAGCAAACATCGCTCTTGTACACTACACAGACGGTGTTAAAGCTTACATCATCGCTCCTAAAGGTCTTGAAGTTGGTCAACGCATCGTTTCAGGTCCAGAAGCAGATATCAAAGTTGGTAACGCACTTCCACTTGCAAACATCCCAGTTGGTACTGTTGTTCACAACATCGAGTTGAAACCAGGTCGCGGTGGTGAGTTGGTTCGTGCTGCTGGTGCATCTGCACAGGTTCTTGGTCAAGAAGGTAAATACGTTCTTGTTCGTCTTCAATCAGGTGAAGTTCGTATGATCCTTGGCACTTGCCGTGCTACTGTTGGTACTGTAGGTAACGAACAACATGGCCTTGTTAACCTTGGTAAAGCAGGTCGTAGCCGTTGGAAAGGTATCCGTCCAACAGTTCGCGGTTCTGTAATGAACCCTAACGATCACCCACACGGTGGTGGTGAAGGTAAAGCACCAGTTGGTCGTAAAGCACCATCTACACCATGGGGTAAACCAGCTCTTGGTTTGAAAACTCGTAACAAGAAAGCTAAATCTGACAAACTTATCGTTCGTCGTCGCAACCAAAAATAATCTATTCTTAGTTGCTTAGCAATCTATATCATCCGCCAACTCGGTAGGGTTTGTTATGGACTGACTATTCCAGCACCTCAGTTTGATTGAAATGCCAGTTTGACGCAGTGGTTGATTGCAGTTTCTAGTAGCTTAGCTACGTCGAAACTTCTAATCAACTGTGCGGGGGCAGGACAACGAACACGGTAACTGGGGTTCTGTCCAGCTCCCAAGCCGCTGTGGTACATATTTTAAAGGAGAAAATACTAAAATGGGACGTAGTCTTAAAAAAGGACCTTTCGTCGATGAGCATTTGATGAAAAAAGTTGAAGCTCAAGCAAACGACGAAAAGAAAAAAGTAATTAAAACTTGGTCACGTCGTTCAACGATCTTCCCAAGTTTCATCGGTTATACAATAGCAGTTTACGATGGACGTAAACACGTACCTGTATACATTCAAGAAGACATGGTAGGTCACAAACTTGGTGAATTTGCACCAACTCGTACTTACAAAGGTCATGCTGCTGACGACAAGAAAACTCGTCGTAAATAATTTAGGAGGAAAACACAATGGCAGAAATTACTTCAGCTAAAGCAACTGCTCGCACAGTACGTGTTTCACCTCGTAAATCACGTCTTGTCTTGGATAACATCCGTGGCAAAAGCGTAGCAGACGCAATCGCAATCTTGAAATTCACACCAAACAAAGCTGCAGGCATTATCGAGGGAGTTTTGAACTCAGCAATCGCTAACGCTGAAAACAACTTTGGTTTGGAAAAAGCTAACTTGGTAGTCAGCGAAGCATTCGCAAACGAAGGACCAACGTTGAAACGTTTCCGTCCACGTGCGAAAGGTTCTGCTTCACCAATCAACAAACGCACAGCTCACATCACAGTAGTTGTGGCAGAGAAATAAGGAGGTAAAAACGTGGGTCAAAAAGTACATCCAATTGGTATGCGTGTTGGCATCATCCGTGATTGGGATGCTAAATGGTATGCTGAAAAAGAATACGCGGATTACCTTCATGAAGATCTTGCAATCCGCAACTTTATCAAAAAAGAATTGGCTGATGCGTCAACATCAACAATCGAAATCGAACGTGCTGTAAACAAAGTTATCGTTTCTATCCACACTGCTAAACCAGGTATGGTTATCGGTAAAGCTGGTAGCAACGTTGATGCACTTCGTGCTCAATTGAACAAATTGACTGGTAAGCAAGTACACATCAACATCATCGAAATCAAACAACCTGATTTGGATGCACACCTTGTTGGTGAGTCTATCGCTCGTCAATTGGAGCAACGTGTGGCATTCCGCCGTGCTCAAAAACAAGCTATCCAACGTGCAATGCGCGCTGGTGCAAAAGGTATCAAAACACAAGTTTCTGGTCGTTTGAACGGTGCTGATATTGCCCGTGCAGAAGGCTATTCAGAAGGAACTGTTCCTCTTCATACACTTCGTGCGGATATCGACTACGCTTGGGAAGAAGCTTTGACAACTTACGGTAAACTTGGTGTTAAAGTATGGATCTACCGTGGTGAAGTTCTTCCAGCTCGTAAAAACACTAAAGGAGGTAAATAACAAATGTTAGTACCTAAACGTGTAAAACACCGTCGTGAATTCCGTGGAAAAATGCGCGGTGAAGCTAAAGGTGGAAAACAAGTAGACTTTGGTCAATACGGTCTTCAAGCAACTACTAGCTCATGGATTACAAACCGCCAAATCGAAGCTGCCCGTATCGCTATGACGCGTTACATGAAACGTGGTGGTAAAGTTTGGATTAAGATCTTCCCACACAAATCATACACTGCTAAAGCTATCGGTGTACGTATGGGTTCTGGTAAAGGTGCTCCTGAAGGTTGGGTAGCTCCAGTTAAACGCGGTAAGGTTATGTTTGAAGTAGCTGGCGTTTCTGAAGAAATCGCACGTGAAGCATTCCGCCTTGCAGGTCACAAATTGCCAGTTAAAGTTAAATTCGTAAAACGTGAAGCAGAATAAGGAGAAGACATGAAACTTCAAGAAATTAAAGATTTTGTAAAAGAACTTCGTGGCCTTTCTCAAGAAGAACTTGCTAAGAAAGAAAACGAATTGAAGAAAGAACTCTTCGAACTTCGTTTCCAAGCTGCTGCTGGTCAACTTGAGCAAACTGCTCGTTTGAACGAAGTGAAGAAACAAATTGCACGTATCAAAACTGTGCAATCTGAAACTAAATAATAGATTGGGAAAGGAGAATTTCAATGGAACGCAATAATCGTAAAGTTCTTGTTGGACGCGTAGTATCTGACAAAATGGACAAAACAATCACAGTTGTAGTTGAAACTAAACGTAACCACCCAGTCTATGGTAAACGTATTAACTACTCTAAAAAGTACAAAGCTCATGATGAAAACAATGTTGCTAAAGAAGGCGATATCGTTCGTATCATGGAAACTCGCCCACTTTCAGCTACAAAACGTTTCCGTCTTGTAGAAGTTGTGGAAGAGGCAGTTATCATTTAATCAACCTGAAAGGAGAAAATTGACATGATTCAAACAGAAACTCGTTTGAAAGTTGCTGACAACAGTGGCGCACGTGAAATCTTGACAATCAAAGTTCTTGGTGGTTCAGGACGTAAATTCGCGAACATCGGCGACATCATCGTTGCTTCAGTAAAACAAGCTACTCCTGGTGGTGCGGTTAAAAAAGGTGACGTTGTTAAAGCCGTTATCGTTCGTACTAAGACAGGTGCTCGTCGTGCTGATGGTTCATACATCAAATTCGATGAGAATGCTGCAGTTATCATCCGTGAAGACAAAAACCCTCGCGGAACTCGTATCTTTGGCCCGGTGGCACGCGAATTGCGTGATGGCGGTTTCATGAAAATCGTTTCATTGGCACCAGAAGTACTTTAATCTAACAAACTAAGTCCCCTGTTATCTCACCAGAGTAACAGGGTGCCCATTAGGGCGTAAGAAATCATAGGAGAAATCAAATGTTTGTAAAAAAAGGCGATAAAGTTCGCGTAATCGCTGGTAAAGACAAAGGCGTTGAAGCAGTTGTCGTAACAGCACTTCCAAAAGTAAACAAAGTTATTGTTGAAGGTGTTAACATCGTTAAGAAACACCAAAAACCAAACAGCGAAAACCCTCAAGGCGCTATCGTTGAAAAAGAAGCTCCAATCCATGTGTCAAACGTTCAAGTTCTTGACAAAAATGGTGTTGCAGGACGCGTTGGTTACAAGTTTGTAGACGGCAAAAAAGTTCGTTACAACAAAAAATCAGGCGAAGTGCTTGATTAATCACGAAGGAAAGGAGAAGTATAATGGCAAATCGTTTAAAAGAAAAATATCTTAATGAAGTAGTTCCTGCTTTGACTGAACAATTTAACTATTCTTCAGTTATGGCTGTGCCAAAAGTTGATAAGATCGTTTTGAACATGGGTGTTGGTGACGCTGTTTCTAACGCTAAAAACCTTGAGAAAGCTGCTCAAGAATTGGCTTTGATCTCAGGTCAAAAACCACTTATCACTAAAGCTAAGAAATCAATCGCCGGCTTCCGTCTTCGTGAGGGTGTTGCGATCGGTGCGAAAGTAACTCTTCGTGGCGAACGTATGTATGAGTTCTTGGACAAATTGGTTACAGTTTCACTTCCACGTGTACGTGACTTCCACGGTGTACCAACTAAGTCATTTGACGGACGTGGTAACTACACACTTGGTGTGAAAGAGCAATTGATCTTCCCAGAAATCAACTTCGATGATGTTGATAAAACTCGCGGTATGGATATCGTTATCGTTACAACTGCTAACACTGACGAAGAATCACGTGCATTGCTTACTGGCCTTGGTATGCCGTTTGCAAAATAAGAGGGAGAGAATAAATGGCTAAAAAATCAATGATCGCTAAGAACAAACGCCCAGCTAAGTTCTCTACACAAGCTTACACACGCTGTGAAAAATGTGGACGTCCACACTCAGTTTACCGCAAATTCAAATTGTGCCGTGTATGCTTCCGCGACTTGGCTTACCTTGGACAAATTCCTGGCGTAACAAAAGCTTCTTGGTAAGAATAACTTGCTATTCCGTTGCGAATCGTCGTCAGCACTTCTTGCTGTACGCTAGTACTGCCTACAAAGTGCCTTCTAGTCTTGTTTCGGACTAGCAACTTATTCTATATACACTTATCACTAGTCCGCAAGGACATCATTAACTAGCAAGTGACTAGATCAAACTGCTAGTAAGAGGAGAAACAACAAATGGTTATGACTGACCCAATTGCAGATTTTTTGACACGTATTCGTAACGCTAACCAAGCTAAACACGAAGTGCTTGAAGTTCCTGCATCAAACATTAAAAAAGGCATTGCTACAATCCTTAAAAACGAAGGTTTTGTAAAAAACGTTGAATTCATCGAAGATGACAAACAAGGCATCATCCGTGTATTCTTGAAATACGGACCAAACGGTGAAAAAGTTATCACTAACTTGAAACGCGTTTCAAAACCAGGTCTTCGTGTTTACTCAAAACGTGAAGATATTCCAAAAGTTCTTAACGGACTTGGTATCGCAATCATCTCAACATCAGAAGGTCTTTTGACTGACAAACAAGCTCGTCAAAAGAACGTTGGTGGAGAGGTTGTCGCCTACGTTTGGTAATCTTTTAGCTTCCAATTTCGTCATGTGCCTGTGTTAGAGCGTCTTGACATACTCAAGTAAGGTCTGCGTCGCTCTGCCTTGCCACATTTAGAAATTGAAACCTAAAAGGATGATACAAACGCGAGAGGACCAGCTCTTCGTGCATGTTCAAATCAGACTTACTGATTATTTAGTATCATGTAATCTGCTCAATTGAACACGGGCTATTGTCCGTGTTTAAATGAGCCCCCGTGAAAACTGGTCGCTTGACGGCCTGATAATTTAACAGGAGAATTAATAATATGTCACGTATTGGTAATAAAGTAATTACATTGCCTGCTGGTGTTGAGCTTGCTCAAAACAACGGTGTGGTAACTGTAAAAGGACCTAAAGGGGAATTGACTCGTGATTTCCCAACTGCTATTGAAATCCGTGTGGAAGGTACAGAAGTTACTCTTCACCGTCCAAACGATTCAAAAGAAATGAAGACTATTCACGGTACTAGCCGTGCTAACCTCAACAACATGGTTGTTGGTGTTTCTGAAGGCTTCAAAAAAGAACTTGAAATGCGTGGTGTCGGTTATCGTGCTCAATTGGCTGGTAACAAATTGACACTTGCTGTTGGTAAATCACATCCAGATGAAGTGGTTGCACCAGAAGGTATCACATTTGAAGTTCCAACACCAACACAAATCGTCGTGTCTGGTATCAACAAAGAAGTTGTTGGTCAAACAGCAGCTTATATCCGTAGCCTTCGTGCTCCTGAGCCATACAAAGGTAAAGGTATCCGCTACGTTGGTGAATTCGTTCGCCGTAAAGAAGGTAAAACAGGTAAATAATAGCTTGCAGAGGTGGCTTAGCCACCTGGCTGACTATTTCTCAAATTGTTTCGTAAGAAACAGAATCATACATTAAGAGGTGAATATTGTGATTTCAAAACCAGATAAAAACAAAATCCGCCAAAAACGCCACCGTCGCGTTCGCGGTAAAATCTCTGGAACTGCTGCTCGCCCACGTTTGAACATTTTCCGTTCTAATACAGGCATCTACGCTCAAGTGATTGATGACGTAGCGGGTGTAACGCTCGCAAGCGCTTCTACTCTTGATAAAGAAGTTTCAAAAGGTACTAAGACAGAACAAGCTGTTGTTGTAGGTAAACTCGTTGCTGAACGCGCGGTAGCTAAAGGTATTTCTGAAGTGGTCTTTGACCGCGGTGGATATCTCTATCACGGACGTGTGAAAGCTTTGGCTGAATCAGCTCGTGAAAACGGATTGAAATTCTAATAGGGAGGACACTAAGAAATGGCATTCAAAGATAACGCAGTTGAAATTGAAGAACGCGTAGTAGCCATCAACCGTGTTACAAAAGTTGTTAAAGGTGGACGTCGTCTTCGTTTTGCAGCTCTTGTGGTTGTTGGTGACCGTAACGGTCGCGTAGGTTTCGGTACTGGTAAAGCTCAAGAAGTACCAGAAGCTATCCGCAAAGCAGTTGAATCTGCTAAGAAAAACATGATCGAGGTACCAATGGTTGGTACAACTATTCCTCACGAAGTTCGTTCAGAATTCGGTGGAGCTCGTGTTATGTTGAAACCAGCTTCAGAAGGTTCTGGGGTTGCTGCCGGTGGTGCAACTCGTGCCGTAATCGAATTGGCTGGTATCGCTGATGTGACATCTAAGTCACTCGGTTCAAACACACCAATCAACATCGTTCGTGCAACTGTTGAAGGTTTGAAACAATTGAAACGTGCTGAAGAAGTGGCTGCACTTCGTGGCATCTCAGTTTCTGATTTAGCATAAGAAAGGAGATACTCATGGCTCAAATTAAAATTACTTTGACTAAGTCTCCAATCGGTCGCAAACCAGAGCAACGTAAAACAGTTGTTGCACTTGGACTTGGTAAATTGAACTCTTCAGTTGTTAAGGAAGATAACCCAGCTATTCTTGGAATGGTGAACGCTATCTCTCACTTGGTAACTGTTGAAGAAGTTAAGTAACTTATACTAAAGTTAACAATAAACAGACTAGGTCGCATGGAGAAATCTTTGCGACTTCTAGTCAATTTTGATAGAAGCGAGTTTGTGGGCGGCTTACTCTAACTCCCCACAGGCGCTAGCATATAAAAGAGGAGAAATATATAATGAAACTTCATGAATTGCAACCTGCAACAGGTTCACGTAAAGTCCGCAACCGTGTAGGTCGTGGTACATCATCAGGTAACGGTAAAACATCTGGCCGTGGTCAAAAAGGTCAAAAAGCTCGTAGCGGTGGCGGTGTTCGTCCTGGTTTTGAGGGTGGACAAACTCCATTGTTCCGTCGTCTTCCAAAACGTGGATTTACAAACATCAACGCTAAAGAATACGCAATCGTTAACCTTGATCAATTGAACGCTTTTGAAGATGGTGCTGAAGTAACACCAGTTGTACTTATCGAAGCTGGTATCGTTAAAGCTGAAAAATCAGGTGTTAAAATCCTTGGTAACGGCGAATTGACGAAGAAATTGACAGTGAAAGCTGCTAAATTCTCTAAATCAGCTGAAGAAGCAATCACTTCTAAAGGTGGCTCAGTAGAAGTCATCTAAGAGGTGACCGCCTATGTTTTTTAAACTTTTAACAGATGCTCTAAAAGTAAAAGCTGTTCGTAAGAAAATCTTATTTACAATTTTTATCCTTTTGGTGTTCAGGATTGGTACACATATCACCGTTCCTGGTGTCAATGCCAAAAGCTTAGAAGCATTGTCAAACGTTCCCTTCCTAAACATGATGAGTTTGGTTTCGGGTAACGCTTTGAAAAATTTCTCTGTTTTTGCACTGGGTGTCAGCCCTTATATCACGGCTTCGATTATTGTTCAACTGCTTCAGATGGACATTTTGCCGAAGTTTGTAGAGTGGGGCAAGCAGGGCGAGGTTGGTCGTCGGAAATTAAACCAGGCGACTCGCTATATTTCCTTGGTTTTGGCCTTTGTCCAATCCATGGGGATTATCGCCAGCTTTAATGCCCTATCAGGAGCACGACTGACCAATATGCCAATGACTTGGCAGACCTATCTTTTGCTGGGTTCTATCTTGGCAACCGGTTCTGTCATTGTGACTTGGTTGGGAGAACAAATTTCTGATAAGGGCTATGGTAACGGAACATCAATGATTATCTTTGCGGGAATCATTTCATCCTTGCCAGATACTTTTAGAGAAATTTATATCGACCGTTTTGTCAATATTGAGGCTAGTCGGATTACAGAATCCATCATTTATGTTGGACTTTTGATTGTACTCATCTTGTTTGTAGTCTACTTTACAACCTACATTCAACAAGCTGAATACAAGATTCCGATTCAATATACAAAACGTGCTCAAGGTGCGCCATCTAGCTCATATCTTCCCTTAAAATTGAATCCTGCAGGCGTTATCCCCGTTATCTTTGCCGGGTCTATCACTGCACTACCAAGTTCTTTGATTCAATTTTTTGCTAGTCAAAACAGAAGTGCGGGTTGGTTACTAGGTATTCAAGAGTATTTTGATTATTCCACTGTTAAAGGGATGCTGGTATATGCTGGATTGATTATCATTTTTACCTTTTTCTATACATTTGTACAGGTAAATCCTGAGAAAACGGCAGAGAGTCTTCAAAAAAGTGCGGCATATATCCACGGTGTTCGTCCAGGTAATGGAACGGAGAAGTATTTCTCTGTCCTGTTGAAACGTCTGGCGACAGTTGGTGCCTTGTTCTTGAGTTTTGTAGCCTTGTTACCAATTCTTGCTCAAAATATTTTTGGTCTTTCTTCCAATATTGCCTTCCTGGGTACTAGTTTGATTATCTTGATTATGACAAGTATCGAGGGTATCAAGCAATTGGAGGGATACCTTCTCAAGAGAAAATATGTAGGCTTTATGAACGTAACAGAATAGAATATAGGTTGACCTAGTCAACCTTCTATTTTGTTTTTAGATAAGTTTGTCAATTGTGGCAAATTTATGTGAAAACAAAATAAGGAGTTTGTCATGAATCTTTTAATTATGGGTTTGCCAGGTGCTGGTAAAGGGACTCAAGCGGCTAAGATTGTTGAAAAATTTAATGTTGCTCACATTTCTACAGGCGATATGTTCCGTGCTGCTATGGCTAATCAAACGGAAATGGGGTTACTTGCTAAATCGTATATCGACAAAGGCGACTTGGTTCCGGACGAAGTAACCAATGGTATCGTCAAAGAGCGTTTGGTGCAAGACGACATCAAGGAAAAAGGTTTCTTGCTAGATGGTTACCCACGTACGATTGAACAAGCGCATGCCTTGGATGCCAACCTAGCAGATCTAGGAATTGAACTTCAGGGTGTTATCAACATTGAAATCGATCCATCTAAATTGGTTGAGCGTCTTAGCGGTCGAATCATCCATAAAGAAACCGGTGAAACCTTCCATAAAATCTTTAACCCACCTGTTGGAGATTATAAAGAAGAAGATTTCTATCAGCGTGAAGATGATAAGCCTGAATCTGTTCAACGCCGTTTGGAGGTCAATATTGCCCAAGGTCAACCAATTATTGACCACTATCGTGCCAAAGGTTTGGTCCATGATATTGAGGGAGACCAAGACATCGAACTTGTTTTCCAAGCAATTGACACAGTCTTGTCAAATTTAAAATAATCTAATGGATTTGGCTTGCATTTTTCTTGTGAAAGTGATAAAATAGCCTAGTCTGACTTATAATTGTTACCTCTGTGTTCAGAGGGCATCAAATCGATATTTAGAGAGGGGATACTTTTGCATGGCAAAAGAAGATGTGATTGAAATTGAAGGCAAAGTAGTTGATACAATGCCAAATGCTATGTTTACTGTTGAGTTGGAAAATGGACACCAAGTCCTTGCAACTGTTTCTGGTAAAATCCGTAAGAACTACATTCGTATTTTGGTCGGAGACCGCGTAACTGTTGAGCTTAGTCCGTATGACTTGACTCGTGGACGTATCACATACCGCTTTAAATAGTCGAAATACTTGGAGGGATAAAACATGAAAGTAAGACCATCGGTCAAACCAATTTGCGAATACTGCAAAGTTATTCGTCGTAATGGTCGTGTTATGGTGATTTGCCCAGCAAACCCTAAACACAAGCAACGTCAAGGTTAAAATATAGAAAGGAGAAAACATGGCTCGTATTGCTGGAGTTGACATTCCAAATGACAAACGTGTAGTTATTTCATTGACATACGTATATGGTATCGGTCTTGCAACATCTAAAAAAATTCTTGCAGCTGCAGGCATTTCAGAAGATGTACGCGTGAAAGATTTGACATCAGATCAAGAAGATGCTATTCGTCGTGAAGTTGATGCAATCAAAGTTGAAGGTGACCTCCGTCGTGAAGTTAACTTGAACATTAAACGTTTGATGGAAATCGGTTCATACCGTGGTATCCGTCACCGTCGTGGACTTCCTGTCCGTGGACAAAACACTAAAAACAATGCCCGCACTCGTAAAGGTAAAGCTGTTGCGATCGCAGGTAAGAAAAAATAATATAGGAGGTAGAAAAATTGGCTAAACCAACACGTAAACGTCGTGTGAAAAAGAATATCGAATCTGGTATTGCACATATTCACGCTACATTTAATAACACTATTGTTATGATTACTGATGTGCATGGTAACGCTATTGCTTGGTCATCAGCTGGTGCTCTTGGTTTCAAAGGTTCTCGTAAATCTACACCATTCGCAGCTCAAATGGCTTCAGAAGCAGCTGCTAAATCTGCACAAGAACACGGTCTTAAAACAGTTGAAGTTACCGTTAAAGGCCCAGGTTCAGGTCGTGAGTCTGCTATCCGCGCTCTTGCTGCCGCTGGTCTTGAAGTAACAGCAATTCGTGATGTGACTCCTGTACCACACAATGGTGCTCGTCCTCCAAAACGTCGCCGTGTATAATCATACCAACCATACACAGCTTTTCGTTTAAGAGGGAGTAAGAAATGATTGAGTTTGAAAAACCAACAATAACAAAAATTGATGAAAATAAAGATTACGGCAGATTTGTAGTCGAACCGCTTGAACGTGGTTACGGAACAACTCTTGGTAACTCTCTTCGTCGTGTACTTCTTGCTTCACTTCCGGGTGCTGCAGTAACATCAATTAAGATTGATGGTGTACTCCACGAATTCGACACAGTTCCAGGTGTCCGTGAAGATGTTATGCAAATCATTCTTAACATCAAAGGCATTGCTGTAAAATCTTATGTCGAAGACGAAAAGAAAATTGAACTTGATGTAGTAGGTCCAGCTGCGGTAACAGCAGGTGATATTCTTACAGATAGTGATATTGAAATTGTAAATCCTGATCATTATCTCTTCACAATTGCTGAAGGTGCAACATTTAAAGCGATTTTAACTGTAAATGCAGGTCGCGGTTATGTACCAGCTGAAGGCAATAAGAAAGATGATGCACCAGTAGGTACACTTGCGGTAGATTCAATCTATACGCCAGTTACAAAAGTCAATTATCAAGTTGAGCCAGCTCGTGTTGGTAGCAACGATGGATTTGACAAATTGACACTTGAAATCAGTACAAACGGTACAATTATTCCTGAAGATGCACTTGGGCTTTCTGCTCGTATCTTGATGGAGCACTTGGGTCTCTTTACAGATTTGACTGAAGTTGCAAAATCAGCTGAAGTGATGAAAGAATCTGAAACAGCATCTGATGACCGTATGCTTGATCGTACGATCGAAGAATTGGATCTTTCTGTTCGCTCATACAACTGTCTTAAACGTGCAGGCATCAATACTGTGTTTGACTTGACAGAGAAAACTGAGCCAGAAATGATGAAAGTGCGCAATCTGGGCCGTAAGAGTCTTGAGGAAGTGAAGATTAAACTTGCTGAACTCGGTCTTGGATTGAAAAATGATAAATAAATATAGGAGGAAATCATGGCATACCGTAAACTAGGACGCACTAGCTCACAACGTAAAGCAATGTTGCGCGATTTGACAACTGACCTTTTGATCAACGAATCAATCGTTACAACTGAAGCTCGTGCTAAAGAAATCCGTAAAACAGTTGAAAAAATGATCACACTTGGTAAACGTGGTGACTTGCACGCACGTCGTCAAGCTGCTGCATTTGTTCGTAACGAAATTGCATCTGAAAACTACGATGAAGCAACTGATAAGTACACAGCTACTACAGCTCTTCAAAAATTGTTCTCAGAAATCGCACCTCGTTATGCTGAGCGCAATGGTGGATACACTCGTATCCTTAAAACTGAACCACGTCGTGGTGATGCTGCCCCAATGGCAATTATCGAACTTGTATAAGATCATCAATTTTGTTGAGTGTTATGATGATGGAAGAGAAATCTTCTTAGTCTAGCTCTGGTCTACCGCTGGGCCTGCCCCAGCGGTAACACTCATCATATTGATTTGACGCTTGTTTACGAAATTACTCTAAGCTAGAATAATTTCGTAAGCAGGCGTTTTTTAGCTCTTGTTAACTATGAATGTCGGAGAATTCTTGTGATTCGTAACCGCCCAATAACAAAGTATATTGAAAAGGCTCCAAAGTCCTATCGACTCTGGAACCTTTTTCTATTTACATGCTCTCTTAATTTTTTCCTTCCATGGCAAATAAGC